>CALXRJ010000045.1 GCA_944390615.1 uncultured Clostridia bacterium
ATAGAAGTATTTGGAAAAGCTGCATCTAATCCAGCAATGGGGTTTGGAGCTATTCTTGAACGACAATTAATCGGAGACTATTTAAAAAATTTATTAGGATTTACTTTAATTTATGCTATTATTGTAGCAATTGCCGTTATCAGACTAATGCCAAAACACCGATATGATGATATTGAGCACGGATCTAGTGATTGGAGTGAAAATGGCGAGCAATATCAAGTTTTAAGCAGGAAAGCAGGAATTATACTAGCAGAACACAACTATTTGCCACTAGATAAAAGAGGAAATGTAAACGTACTTGTTGTCGGAGGTTCTGGTTCTGGTAAATCAGCATCCTACTCCATACCAAATGCCTATCAAATGTTAGGTTCTTATGTATTTACAGACCCTAAGGGAGAATTATATGACAGAACGGCCGGATTTTTAAAACAAAATGGTTACAAAATAAAAGTCTTAAACTTAGTACATCCGCAATATAGTGATGGATACAACCCGCTAATGCATGTATCTTCGGAAGTCGATGTAGATGTTATTGCCAATACCATTGTAAAAGGGCAAAAAACAGAAGGAGGAGGTTCAGATCCATTCTGGGATGATTCGGCAGAAATGTTACTAAAAGCATTAATTTATTACTTAATGGCAACCAGACCAGAAGAAGAGCAAAACTTAGCAAGTTGTGCGGAACTAGTAAGAGCAGCCAATACGAATGGAGGAAGTAACTTATTAACAGAACTGATGAGTCAACTTCCTTATGACCATCCAGCTAGAATGAACTATAAATCTATAGAAATTGCACCAGAAAAAACCTATAGTTCTATTTTAAGTACTCTTCAATCCAAATTAGGAAAATTCGACTCAAAAGAAATAGCAGAGCTCACCTCAACAGATACCATAAACTTTGAAGACATTGGAACAGAAAAAACAGCAGTATATGTAATTTCTTCAGATACCCATGGTGCCTATGACTTTTTACTTACCATATTTTTTGCCCAAATGATACAACAATTATATGATTTTGCAGACAATAATGGTGGAAAATTAAAAGAACGTACCTATTTCATATTAGACGAGTTTGCCAATATTGGAAGAATACCAGACTTTGATAAAAAAATATCAACCTCCAGAAGTAGAGGAATTTCCTTTAGTGTAATTTTACAAAACTTAGATCAGCTAGAAGCAATTTATGAAAAAGCACATGAAACCATCATAGGAAACTGTGATACCCACGTATTTTTAGGAAGTAACTCCCAAAAAACAGTTGAATATTTCTCCAAAGCATTAGGAGAAAAAACCATTTCACGTGAGAACATATCTGTCAATAGAGATAGAGAACATAGAAGAACAGGAACTAGTGACTCAGATCAAATTATGGCAAGAGCCCTAATGACACCAGACGAATTAAGAAGAATGGATAATGACATATGCATTATTTTTGAAAAAGGCATTAGACCAATCAAAGCCAAAAAATTCTATTATTTCAAAAAACCAATGGCAAAAGAATTAGCCAAATTTGAAATTAGCCATAATGATATAGGGGAAATAGAAAGAGGAACTTGGCGAAAATACAATCCATATAATCCCTATGTCGAAGAAAGTGAAAAAAACCAAGCAAATGACTTAAAAATTGATTCACTAGACGATTTATTTGAGGACACTCCAGAGGACAAAGAAGACAAAAAAGAAGAAAAAGACACTGTTTTTGCAACAGCCCAAAACAATGAAGAAAAAAGCGAAATAGCCCAAAATATTTTACAAGAAGAGGATGCACCAATTCTTCCAATGAGTTCTGAACCAGAAGACGAATATGACTTACAAAAAGAACTAGAAGCAAAATTTGATGAACTATTTGGGCCAATAGATGAAAACGACAGTTAACCAAATGAATAAAGAAACTAAAAAAGAGTAAATTTTATTTTGCAAAATTTACTCTTTTTGCGGTATGGCTATTGTTTAAAAGCAAAAAACGTAGTATAATAATAAATGTTTTGGAAGAAAGGAAGAAATATTTATGTTTGAAAAATTAGAGCTTGTAGAAAAAAGATATGAGGAGTTAAATTCACAAATTAGTGATCCAAAAGTAATTGCTAACACAAATGAATGGAGAAAATTAGTAAAAGAACATAGTTCCATGGAAGATGTTGTACTAAAATATAGAGAATATAAAGAAGTGCAAAACAACATGAATGAAGCAAAAGAAATGCTAGAAGACCCAGAAATGAAAGAACTAGCAGAAGAAGAATACTATGCTTCCAAAGAAAAGTTAGCCAAAATCGAAGAAGAACTAAAAATATTATTAATACCAAAAGACCCAAATGACGATAAAAGTGTTATATGTGAAATAAGAGCTGGTGCAGGTGGAGAAGAAGCGGCATTATTTGCAGGAACACTATTTAGAATGTATGGCATGTATGCAGAAAGAAAACATTGGCAAGTCGAAATATTAAACGAAAATCCTACGGAATTAGGTGGATACAAAGAAATATCTTTTATGGTTACGGGAAAAGGAGCTTATAGTAGGCTAAAATTTGAAAGCGGAGTACACAGAGTACAACGTGTACCAGACACAGAAAGCAGTGGTAGAATTCACACCTCAACTGCAACAGTTGCCGTACTTCCCGTTGTAGAAGATGTAGAAATAGATATCAACCCTACAGATATCAAAATGGAAGTATTTAGATCTTCTGGGGCAGGGGGACAACACATCAACAAAACCTCTTCTGCCGTAAGATTAATCCACATTCCAACAGGAATTGTGGCAGAATGTCAAACACAAAGATCACAACTACAAAATAGAGAATATGCCATGAATATGTTAAAATCCAGATTATATGATATCGAAAAACAAAAACAAGATAGTCAAATAGCCAATGCCAGAAAATCCCAAGTAGGTTCGGGCGATAGAAGCGAAAAGATTCGTACTTACAATTACCCGCAAGGAAGAATCACAGATCATAGAATAGGATTTAGTATTTACCAAATGGAAAACTTTTTAAATGGAGATTTGGATGAAATGATTAATAACTTAATTGCAGCAGATAGAGCTGAAAAGTTAAAAGGTGACGAAGAATAGTACTTTTGGGGACGGAGGAAAAAAATATCAAAAATGATTTTTTCCTCCGTCCTCAAAATATAAGAATGAAAAAATGATAACTAAATTGAACTATACACCAAAAAGCAGAGTTTAATTTAGTTATCATTTTTTTAGATTTTAGGACAAATTTTCATCAGACAAAGCATTGAATAAAGCAATATTGATAATTTTGTTTAAAGAAATATTATATTCTTTTTTTAATGCTACAATACCATTATAAAGACTTTTTCTTATTAAAAAAGTACGAGGAACGGTAATTTCATTTTTATCTCTTTTATATAAATCAAGTTTTTGATTATGGATTAAATGTTCCAAACAAGTATTTACTAATTTATTGATAGATGCATCATATTTTTCATTACTCAATTTTTCTAATTTTTCATATAAATTGATATCGATTTCATATGTCCTACTAATTAATTCTTCTCTAGGAGGATAAATGGAAAATATAGACATAGTATCACCTCTTTTCTTTTTAAATATATCAATTAAAACGATTTTAATTAATCACTTTAAATATTGTATTACACAATTAAAATGAATATAAAATACAATCAAAATGATTGAAAATAAAAATATCTTATGATAATATAAAATTCGTACGAGAAAGAAGACAAAAGATTCTAAAAAGAGTAAAACACAGACAAAAAAATGGTATATTTTTCTTGAAAAAAAGAATAATAAAAAATGGAGGATAAAATAGATGGATCTCAACAAAAAAGTACAGAAAGATAAAGAAAAAGGAATTACACTGGTGGCATTAGTTGTAACAATAATACTAGTGCTAATTTTAGCTGGAATATCTATAGCAATGTTAGCAGGAGATAATGGCATTTTAGAACAAGCAGCTAAGGCTAAAGAAGAAACAGAATATGGGCAAATACAAGAAGAAGTATCTATGACTTATATGGAAGTATTAACCGACCATTATAATTCTAATTATTATGAATTTGCCAGTAGCTTTCAAGAGACATTAAGAAACTATAATAATCAGAGTCAAAAAGATACGGTAACTTATGAACCTGCAAAAGACAGATATAAAATTTACTATAAAGACCGTTATTTTGAAATTAGTACAGAAAGTGGAAATGTAACAAATGTTAGGCAAGACGAAAAAGACCAAATAGCAGATGTCGTAGCAGGAATTCCAATAGAGGGAACTACATCTGAAAAAGTAGACCAAATCCAACAACAATTACCGGACATGGTAGTAACAGAAGATCCAGACACAGGAAAAATAGTCATTGAAGGAAATGAGTCAAAATGGGAAGTAGACCCAGTAACAGGAG
>CALXRJ010000046.1 GCA_944390615.1 uncultured Clostridia bacterium
GCCTCAAATAGATTAAGAGAAAAAGTAATATATAATATTCTTTTATTAGAAAATTCTCCAAGAATGTGTACTGAAATAGAAAAGGCAGATAGAACAGAACGACAATATAGAAGGCTAGTTGTAAATAGCTATGTTATTTTATATACCATAGATGAAGAAGAAAAAATAGTTTATATTGCACATATATATTATGGTGGAAGAAACTATTTAAATGGTGGATTATTATAAATTATAAAAAATAAATAAGTATTTTGCTTTGAGTTTAAGAAATTAAATTCAAGGCATTTTTTTATGGGAATTTTTTATCTACATTAAAAAAGATATAAAGTTATACCAAAAACAATTTAAAAAGGCTAAAAATTGAAAATAAAGCGAATAAACGGAAGAAGGTAAGGCGATGTCTAACTTAAATTTAAAAGGTATATGGATACCAATAGAAATATTAACAGATAAAAGGTTAGGTGAATCAATATAAAAAATGAATAGGAATCAGTTACAAAGTAAAAAACAATCATTTTAATGTCAAACTACGGAATAAGAAATTAAACGAACTGAGTTTTCTGAGAAAGAGGAATTACGTTAGTGGCATTGATTGTAACAACTTTGTTCTCTTATGACGAAAAATTAAAATCTAGTAATAGCAAAGGTTTTCTCATAACAAGAATTCAGTAAAAATAAAATTTTCACATATTAAAGATGAATTGTAAAAAATAAATACAACTTCATCTTTTTAATAAATTTTAAAGAAATAACATTAAATTGTGCAGACGCCTTTTTATGTGTCAAAAAATGCACAACAAAACACTCAAAAATTGCACAACAAAATACTCAAAAAATGCACAACAGATATTGAAAAAAATAAAAAAATATGTTATCCTAAAACAGAGGTGAATTTAATGAAATTAACAAAAAAAGGTTATATGCCTAGATTAAAAGATAAATCGATAGAAGAAAATTTAAAAATTTTTGGAGCAATAAGTATCGAAGGACCAAAATGGTGTGGAAAGACATGGACAGCTTTAAATCATGCTAATAGTGTAACATATTTAAATAATACAGCCGATAATTTCAGAGAAAAACATTTAGCAGAAATGGATGTAAATCTAGTTTTAGATAAAGAGATGCCAGAGCTTATTGATGAATGGCAAGAAGTACCTGCAATATGGGATGCGGTAAGATTTAAGTGTGATCAAGATAAGGGAAAAGGAAAATACATTTTAACTGGTTCAAGTGTTCCTGTAAGTGATAAAATACATCATTCTGGAGCAGGAAGAATTTGTAAAATGAAAATGTATACCATGTCTTTATATGAATCAGGAGATTCGAGTGGAGAGGTTTCTTTAAAAGACTTATTTGAAAATAATGTAAAAAATAAACTAGTCAACAAGGTAGAGTTAAAACGATTAGCAGAACTAATTGTAAGGGGAGGATGGCCTGAAACAATTCATATGAGTGCGGCAGGAGCTATGAAAATAGCTAAAAGCTATATGGAAGCGGTATTAGATAAAGATATTATCGAAATAGATGGGGTAAAACGAGACAAACAAAAAATGGAAATGTTATTAAGATCACTTGCCAGAAATGAAAGCACTATTTCATCTAATCATGTATTAATGAAAGATATTGACGATAATATTACACAAGAAGATGTTGCTATAAGTAGAAATACAGTTGCAGATTATTTAAATGTATTAAATAGATTACATCTAATTGAAAATCAAAACCCTTTTATGTATAAAATACGTTCAAGGTTAAATGTAGGAAAAAATGCTAAAAGACATTTTGTAGATCCATCATTAGGATGTGCCATTTTAAATATTACGCCAGAAAAATTGATAAATGATTTAGAAACAATGGGTTTATATTTTGAAGCTTTATGTGAGAGAGATTTAAGAATATATGCAGAAAGTATAGGAGCTAAGTTATACCATTATAGAGAAAATGATACCGGATTAGAAGTAGATAGCATAGTAGAAATTGCCGATGGAGAATATGGAGCAATAGAAATAAAATTAGGTGCAAATAAAGAAGAAGAGGCAGTAGCAAGCTTAAAAAGATTTTATGAATTAGCAGAAATCAAACCTAAATTTATGTGTGTAATTTGTGGTTTATACAATGCAGTTGTAAAAAGACCAGATGGAATTTATATACTACCAATTACAGCACTAAAACCTTAAAAATATAAATTGACAATTAAAATCTTTTATAGTAGAATAAGGTTGTAAAAATATAAATAATGGGAGGCTTTTATGAGTAATGGAAAAAGATACAGCAATGAACCAAAGCTTAACTACAAAAAAGTATTTGCAGTAATCATAGCAATTATTGTCATCATCATGGCAATTATCGCCATAAAAAATATCCTAACCAAAGCCAAAAACACCAGCCCAGTAGAACTACTAAATTACTTTGCCCTATACCAAGACGAAAAATGGGGCATACTAGGTTCTAATGGAGAAATCATAATAGAGCCAATGTATCAAGAAATGATTATTGTAGTAGACAAAACCAAAGACGTATTCTTATGTACTTACGACATAGACGAAGAAACCGGGACCTACCAAACAAAAGCGATAAACAGCAAAAACGAAGATTTATGGACCAATTATGAAAAAATAGAAGCACTAGAAAATTACGATGCATCTGGAAATGTTTGGTACGAAAAAAATGTCTTAAAAGTGCAAAAAGATGGAAAATGGGGCTTAATCGATTTAAATGGAAACGAAATCCTAGAAACCTCTTATGATGATATAACAACCTTAAAAGGCTTAGAAAACAGTCTTATTATCCAAAAAGATGGCATGTTAGGGTTAGTAAACGACAAAGGAACAAAAATCATAGATACCAACTATTCACAAATTTTAAACTTAGGAGAAGAGTATCAAAACGGCTATATAACAGTAAATTCAGAAAATCGATATGGGGTAGTAAGTTTTTCGGGAGAAACCATATTAGAAAATCAATATGAAAAAATAGACAACATTTATAGTGACAAATATTTTGTGATACAAGAAAACGGAAAACAACAATTAATCGATAGACAAGGCAATAAAATCTTAACCGAAAACTTTGATGAAATCAAGCAAATTGCCAATGCAGGCATTATCTTTACAAGGCAAAATCAATATGGGTTAATGGACTTTGAAGGAAATGTTATCATAGAGCCAACCTATCAAAATCTAGAAGAAATCAATAATGACATATTTGCAGCCAACCGAGACGGAAAAGTAGGTGTAATGGATAAAGACCAAAACGAAAAAATAGCATTTAACTATCAAACAATAACCTATAACAAAAAAGCAGGCATATATGTAGCAGATGATGAAAACTATACATCTTCTTTATTAGACTCCAATTTTGAAATAAAATTAAGAGGCATATTATCAGAAATGAATACAGATGCAGGATACATGAAACTAAACATAGATAATGAAGACAAATATTACAACTTTAGATTTGAAGAAAGAACTACCCAAGACCTATTTACAAGCCATACCCTATACCTAAGCAAGCAAAACGAAAAATATGGTTTTGTAGATAGTAAAGGTAACCTAGTTGTAGACTATATTTATGATGATGCAACAGAACAAAATGATTATGGCTATGCGGCTGTAAAAAAAGATGGACTATGGGGAGCCATTAACAAAAATGGAGAAACAGTCATAGAGCCATACTACAACCTAGACGAGAATTTAGTAATCGATTTTATTGGAAAATGGCACTTAGGATTAGATTTAAATATGAATTACTATTGTGATAAATAAGAAAGAGAGAGGAAAAAAATATGGAGCTAAAGACGAGATATCAATATACCTATTTTATCAATACATTTATAATAAAAGAAAACAAATATAGTAAATATATCCAAAAATTATTAAGAGACGAAAGATTTCAATTAAGGATATTTAAAAAAGAAAAAGATTTAGAATTATATACACATTTTTTGCCTAAAATAAGAGAATTTTTATTTAAAACCTTCGAATTAGATGACAGACAAAAACAAGCAAAATTTGCCGAATTACCCCTAGAGACAAGAGCAGCTGTTCTTGCCAAATATCCTAGTGTAACATTTGAATATAATTTAGAACAAGATATCCAAGGAAAAACAGTAGATGAAAATAGCATCTTTTTCAAAATACAAAAAATAGGGCTAGTATTATT
>CALXRJ010000047.1 GCA_944390615.1 uncultured Clostridia bacterium
GTGCAAAAAGGGAATAACCGATAGTGAAGAATATTTAAAAGAAGCTTTAAAATACCTAAAAGAAAAAATTGTACATGTATCCATAGCAATCGAATGTAAAGTACCCAAAATAAGTCCTAAGATAGAAGAAATGAGAAGCAATATTGCCAGAATTTTAGACGTAAATGAAAATAATATAGGCATTACGGCAACCTCGGGAGAAGGATTAACTGAATTTGGAAAAGGAAATGGTATCAGTGTATTTGTTTGCATGACAACAGAATAAATTTAAAGGGAGATGTAAATGGAAGAAATATATAGAAAAGCTAGAGCAAAGGTTAATCTAAATTTAGAAGTAACTGGAATAAGGGAAGATGGTTATCATAATATAGAATCTGTTTTTCAAAAAATCAATTTATATGATGAACTATATATAAGAAAAAACAAAACAAATAAGTTAGAGCTTCAAACCAATATTTCAGAATTAAACAATGAAGAAAATATCATTTATAAAGCCTATCAAAAAATGAAAGAAACGTATAAAAATATATCTGGCATTTATGTAAAAGTCAACAAAAAAATTCCTATGCAAGCAGGGCTAGCTGGTGGAAGTACAGATTGTGCAAGTTTCATTTTAGGAATGAATCAATTATTTGACTTAAAATTATCGCAAAAAGAAATTGTAAACATTGGAAAATCACTAGGAGCAGATGTTGTACCTTGCCTTTATAATCAAGCAGTAAAAGCAGAAGGAATTGGAGATATGATAACACAGATTTCTACAAACTTTAAATATTATATAGTCATTATCAAACCGAAACTAGCCTGTAACACAAAGGAAATGTATCAAAAATTAGACGCACAAAAAAATCTCATCCAAGAAAAAAATACAAAGAAAATGATAAAGGCATTAGAAGAAAACAAAATAGAGTTAATTGCTAAAAATCTATATAATGTATTTGAATCAGTTGTAGAAGAAAAAGATGTGATACAAAACTTAAAAAAAGAATTACGAAAAAATGGAGCAATACGGAAGTTTAATGACAGGCTCAGGTTCTTGTGTTTTCGGAATATTTGAAAATAAAAAAATGGCAAAGATGGCATATGATAATTTAAAAAACAAACATCAAACTTATATATGCACATCATTTAATTCACAAAGGGGGTGTATTTGATGATAGGAGAAAAAACAGTTACAGCAATTATACTAGTTGCGGGAAATAGCACTAGATTTGGGACAGGAAACAATAAAAATTTTGAACTTTTAAATGGAAAAACAGTATTATCCTATAGTTTAGACGCATTTAATCAAAACCAATATGTAGATAATATTTTAGTTGCCATGAGAGAAGAAGACAAAGAGCAAGTACAAAAAATAATTGATTTAAGCAATGTGAAAAAAGAGATACAACTAGTAATAGGAGGAAAGTCTAGGCAAGAATCGGTTTATCATTGTATTAAGCAAACAACCTCAGACATAGTAATTATCCACGATGGAGCAAGACCTGCAATCAAACAGCAATACATCAAGGAATGCATTGAAAATATGAAAGAGTACAAAGGAGTAACCATAGGAGTTCCTTCCAAAGACACCATAAAAATAACCGATAACAATCATATTGTTATTAATACCACCAAAAGAAGCAATACATGGATTATACAAACACCACAATGTTTTGATAGAAAAATTTTAACCCAATTACACGAAAAATATCAAAATGACGAAGTAACAGATGACTGTATGTTACTCGAAAAAGAAGGATATCCTGTAAAAATCATAAAAGGTGACTATACCAACTTAAAAATTACGACTTATGAAGATATAGATATTATGAAAGCATTTATAAATACAATTTAATTTTGCAAAAAATATTTTTTCTCATTAGGATTGTTTCTTTTCAATAAGAAATGGTTCCAATGAAAAAGTTTATGTTAAATAAAGGAGGAAAAGAAAAATGAATGAATTAAAAATAAAAGGTGTATACAGACACTTTAAAGGGGACTATTACTTAGTAGAAGATATAGCATTTAATAGTGAAACACAAGAAAAATATGTTGCTTATAGGCAATTATATGGAGAAAATAAATTATATGTTAGACCTTATGATATGTTCTTATCAGAAGTGGATCATGAAAAATACCCAAATGAGAAGCAAAAATATAGGTTTGAATTACAAGATATAAAAAGAACAGGTCTAAATTATAAAGCATAAAAGTTTTATAGAGAAAGGAGAGAAGGTTATGTATAAAAAAGTAGAATTACCAGATGGCTATGTAGGTATGGAAAAAAAGGTAGCCAAATATTGGAAAGAAAATGACATTATAAAAAAGAATTTTAACAAAAACAAGGGAGAAAGATATTTCACATTTTATGATGGACCTCCTACAGCAAATGGAAAGCCTCATGTAGGACATATTGAAACAAGAGTTATGAAAGACATCATACCAAGATATAAAGTTATGAAAGGTTATTATGTGCCTCGTAAAGCAGGTTGGGATACCCATGGCCTTCCAGTTGAGCTTGAAATTGAGAAAAAATTAGGCATTTCTGGCAAAGAGCAAATTGAAGAATATGGAGTAGAAAAATTTGTAAAAGAATGTAAAGATAGTGTTTTCCAATATGTAAGTAGCTGGGAAAAGATGACAGAGCAAGTTGGTTTTTGGGTAGATATGGACCATCCTTATGTTACCTATCATAATGATTATATAGAGTCTGTTTGGTGGGCTTTAAAAGAATTATGGAAAAAAGGTCTATTATATGAAGGTCATAAAGTTATGCCATATTGTCCAAGATGTGGTACAGCTCTTTCTTCTCACGAAGTAGCACAAGGTTATAAAGATGTAAAAGATTTAACTTGTATTGCAAAATTTAAAGTGAAAGAAAATCAAGGCTGGGAAAAAGATACTTATATTTTAGCTTGGACAACAACTCCTTGGACACTTCCATCTAACTTAGCACTTTGTGTCAATCAAACTTATGACTATGTTTTGGTAAAAGCAAATATTGGAACAGAGGAAGAGCCACAATATGAAAATTATATTTTAGCTAAAGATTTACTAGAAGTTGTTTTAAGAGAAACACCATATGAAATTATAAAAATTTTTAAAGGAGCAGAACTCTTAGGAACCAAATATGAAAGATTAATGCCATTTGGAACTGTAGAAGGAAAAGCTTTTGAAGTAATCCACGGGGATTTTGTAACTTTAACAGATGGTACAGGAATTGTTCATATTGCCCCTGCTTATGGTGAAGATGATAGCTTAGTTGCCAAACAAAATGG
>CALXRJ010000048.1 GCA_944390615.1 uncultured Clostridia bacterium
ATCTTTTTTACATAATTTGTTGTCTCTCTGTCCTTTTTCTATTTTTTTTGCATTTTTCTTGTAGTATAATTTTTGCAGTGATACTTTCCTTTGAAAGGAGGTGAATTATATGAATCCGTCGCATAAGAGAAAAAGTACTAATAAAATTTCTAAACTTTTACATAAAATTTTAGACTCCATGAAAATAGTTTACGAAATTTCAAAAGTACTAAAAGCTATCATCGATTTATTTCGATGATAAAAAAAATCAGGCATTGTCGCAAAATGCCTGATTTTTTTGATAATTTTTATTATCATTGGATCTTTCCTTTAAGGTTTATATATGAATCCTTATATATTTATATTATACTATAAAAATATTAAATTGCAATATTATTGATAAAAAAAGTAAAAGAATCGTTCAACAAAATTCGACATTATTTTTTCCTTTTTACATGAATATCTCCAAAAAGCTCTTCTTGCTCTGTTTCTACTTTGCTTCTTCTCGATAATTCTAGTAACCCAGAAAAAGCGGTTACCACTTCTTGTTTATTATGTTTTTGCAAGGAAAATAATTTGTTAAATACAAAAGTTTTGTTTTTGATTAATTCTTTAAACATCTCTTTTACTTTATCAACCACTGTATAAGTATCTGTTATTGCTATTTTATCTATATTTTTAGCATTTTCATTTACTTTTTCTTGATTTTGGGTCCATAATTTTTGATATAGCTCTGGGATGATATTTTTGTCATACGCATCTTCTATTTTTTGTTTGGGAAGTTCTATATCTTCTGGTAATTTATAAATTCGCTTGGAGTAAATTTCAAAATTTTGTCTTAAAACAGCGGTTATGTCTTTGTATTTTTTATATTCTATAATTCTTCGAATTAATTCGTCTTCTGAAATCTCCTCCTCTTCTTCTTGTTTACTTGGCAGAAGTTTTTTGGATTTGATATATAGAAGAGTAGATGCCAAACTTAAGAATTCACTTGCAATTTCTAAATTTAACTCTTGTGCTTTATTTAAATATTCTATATATTGGTCTGTTATTTCGTCTAGTTTTATGTCATAAATACTCATTTTATTTTTTTCAATTAAATTGCATAATAAATCCAATGGACCTTGAAAATTGTCTAGTTTTATGGCATATTTGTTTGTTTCTAATGTTAATAGATTTGGCATCCTGTCCCTCCTTCTTATTCATCATGATGGGTATCTTTGTTTTCGTCTGTGTTTGTTTCCAAGTTTTCTTCTTTATTTCCTTCTTTTAATTCTTGTCTTTTTTCTCTTAATTCATTCATAGCTAAGTTGATTCTTCCTTGATTGTCGATATCAATTACTTTTACAGTTATTTTTTCGCCTATTTGAACATAATCTTCAATTCTTCTAATATGTTCTTTTGCTATTTTGGATATGTGAAGTAATCCTTCTCTACCATTTCCTAAATCTACAAATGCTCCATAAGAGGTTAATCTGGTAACTGCTCCATAGTAAATTCCTCCTACTTCGATTTCGCGTACAATGTCTTCTATCATATCTAAAGCATCATAAGCTTTTTCACTATTTTGACCATAAATTAATACTTGTCCATCTTCTTCAATATCGATTTTTACGCCTGTTTCTTCTATGATTTTGTTAATCACTTTTCCGCCTGTTCCTATGACATCTTTTATTTTTTCTACTTTGATTTTGGTTGTAATTATTTTTGGTGTATATTCTGAAATTTCTTCTCTTGGTTTAGCAAGTACTGGTAGCATAATATCATTTAAGATATACATACGAGCTTTTCTAGTTCTTTCAAATGCTTCTTTTATGATATCATAAGATAAACCATCTACTTTAATATCTACTTGGATAGCTGTAATTCCTTTTTCTGTTCCCCCTACTTTGAAGTCCATATCCCCGAAAAAATCTTCAATTCCTTGAATATCTGTCATCATGACATAATTTTCTGGGTTTTCTGGGTCTGTTACTAATCCTGTTGAAATTCCAGCAACTGGTCTTTTAATTGGTACACCTGCATCCATTAATGATAAGGTGCTTGCACAGATACTTCCTTGGGAAGTAGAACCATTGGATGAAAGGATTTCTGATACTACTCTTATAGCATAAGGAAATTCCTCTACAGATGGTAATACTGGAACTAATGCTTTTTCTGCTAATGCTCCATGACCTATTTCACGTCTTCCAGGTCCACGAGAAGGTCTTGCTTCTCCTACAGAATAAGATGGGAAATTGTATTGGTGCATATATCTTTTCGTTGTTTCTGTGTCAATGCCATCTAGTTCTTGTTCTTCACTTATCATACCAAGTGTTGTAACAGACATAACTTGTGTTAATCCTCTTGTAAATAAGGCACTTCCATGTACTCTTGGAAGTAAGCCTACTTCACAAGAAAGTGGTCTTATTTCATCTAAACCTCTTCCATCTACACGTTTGTGTTCATAGAATATCATGTCTCTTACAATTTTCTTTTCTAGTTTGTATAGAGCTTCTCCGATATTTGCTTTATCTTCTTCGAATTTTTCTTCTCCAAATTTTTCTTGGTAATTTTCGTTTACTCTTTCTGTTAGTTTTACTACATTGTCATCTCTTATTTGTTTATCTTTTTCTGTTACTGCTTGTTTCATATCTTCGGTAAAGTTTTCTGCTACATAATCATAAATTTCTGGAATTACGGCAAAGGATTGATATGCAAATTTTGGTTTTCCAATTTCTTCTTTCATTTTGGAAATAAATTCACATAGTTTTTTGATTTCTACATGAGCAGCTTTAATGGCATCTAGCATAACATCATCTGGAATTTCATTTCCTCCTGCTTCTATCATAGCAATTTTGTCAATGGTTCCTGCAACCGTTAATGTTAAATCACTTTTGTTTCTTTGTTCTTCTGTTGGGTTTATGATAATTTCGTTATCTACTAACCCTACATTTACAGCTGCTGTTGGTCCTCCAAATGGAATATCTGAAATAGATAGTGCGGCGGATGCTCCAATCATGGCTGCTACTTCTGGTGAATTATCTTGGTCTACCGATAAAACGGTACATACGACTACAACATCATTTCTAAAGTCTTTTGGAAATAAAGGTCTAAGAGGTCTGTCAATTGCTCTTGAAGTTAAAATTGCTTTATCAGTTGGTTTTCCTTCTCTTTTGGTATAAGATCCTGGAATTTTTCCTACAGAATATAATTTTTCTTCATAATCTACGGATAATGGGAAAAAGTCAATTCCTTCTTTTGGCTCTTTGGAAGCTGTTACATTTACCATAACTACTGTGTCTCCATATCTTACTAAAACACTTCCATTGCTTAATGCTGCCATTTTTCCTGTTTCGATACTTAGTTTTCTTCCTGCTAATTCTGTTTCATAAATTTTAAACATAAAATTTCTCCTTTTCATACTAATTTTTTTACTTTGACACCGCTTTTTTGAATAATTTGTTTTTTAAGTTTATTATTAGTATGTAACCTCTATAATGTGCTTCTGTACTCAAGCATATTATACAAGCTACACGTACTAATATATAAACTTTAAAAATTGAGGGCAAAAGATACACTGCCCCCATTTTTTTATTTTCTTAATCCTAATTGTTCAACAATTGTTCTATATCTATTAATATCTTTTTTTGCTAGATAGTTTAATAGATTTCTTCTTTTACCAACCATTTTTAGAAGTCCTCTTCTGGAATGATTGTCTTTTTTGTGAACTTTTAAATGTTCTGTTAATTCATTGATTCTTTCTGTTAAAAGAGCGATTTGTACTTCTGGAGAACCAGTGTCTTTTTCATCTCTTTTATATTTTTCAATGATTTCAGCTTTTGCCTCTTTTGATATCATTTTTTACACCTCCTATTTTCTTTTCTCCTTAAACCTGGTTTAAAATCGGGTGTCTGAATTATGAACTAAGTGTAAGGAAATAATTTACATAGTATATTCTACTACATTTATTTGTTTTTTGCAATAGTTTTTTGAAATCTTTTTTTGTTGTCAAGGGGTGTCAAGGGGGACGGAGATTTTTGACAACATTGTCAAAAATCTCCGTCCCCTTTGACATTTAATCTTTATCAATCAAGTTGTATTGGTCATTGTAAATTAACTCTTCTTGAATCAAATTATCAAACATTGCTCCTCCAATAATTTCTCCTGTTGTACAATCGACAAAGTAAGTATAACTGGTTTTGTCATCATATTCTACCACAACACACCAAACTTTTCTTACTCTTTCTTCTGTTTGATAAAATACTGCATCTTCTTTTAATTTATATGTATTCTCCCCTGTTTTTTCCATATAAGATAAGATTCCTTTTTCATATTGTTCTTTATCATTTTCCCTTAAGTATACTTGTGCATTCATTTGTCTAATTCTAATTTCTGCTTTTGTTCCCGTTATAGTTTTATTGGTTTCAATTTCTTTATCTTTTTGAACAGCAATTTGAATTGCTTCTTCTTTGGTTATTTTTTCTTCATTATTTTCATAAGGATTGCTTGTAAAACTTAAAGAATATAAACCATTAATGGTAGGTACCCAGCCTATTAATATTTCTTCATTTTCGTTTACTAATTCTCCATATTGTTTTTGGAAAGTAGCATACCAAATATAAGATGCTTCATCTGTTTCCATATTTCTTACTAAAGATACCATTTTATAGTCTCCTGTATCGCCTTCTGGTCTATATTTTTCAAGTAATTGCCATGCTGTTTTTCTTGCTTCTTCCCTTGCAATGCCAAAGTTTTTTGGAATGGTATATTCCCAAGTTGGAATACCTACTGATTTTATTTTTCCTGTTTCTGCGTCAATGATTATGGTTACTTTTTCTGAATTTAAGTACCATATGTTTTCATTTTCTAAAAGATTTTTTTCTAGGTTCAAATTTTTTATGGTTTCCTCATCAAATCCAATTTTTTTCAAATAGTCATTTCCTATTTTTTCCGCTTCTTCCTGTGAAATACATTTTGCTTTTTCTTCTTCTGTTATTTCTTGTGTTACCTTGTAACTTTCTGGGTCTTTCCAAATTTTTTCATATACTGCTGTCCCAGTTGCATAAACAAGTCCTCCTGTAATACCAATTGCTAATACAAATGTTGCTACCATTTTTAATACACTTTTTTGG
The DNA here is from genome assembly GCA_944390615.1 of uncultured Clostridia bacterium. Classification (GTDB taxonomy): domain Bacteria; phylum Bacillota; class Clostridia; order TANB77; family CAG-508; genus CAG-269. Next base: position 5,094 of record CALXRJ010000048.1, read on the forward strand.
GAAGACTTAAAATTAACATCGTCCTCTTTTAAATTTGCTATTGCTACTTTCAAACGTGCCTTTTCCATGATTTTTTCTTGTTTTTGCTTATCCATGATAAGTATACCCCCTTTTTTCTAAAATTTTTTTTAGTTTTTTTCTAATTCTAAAAAGTCTAGATTTTATCTTTTGTTCTGATAAATTAAGTTCTTTGGCA
>CALXRJ010000049.1 GCA_944390615.1 uncultured Clostridia bacterium
TAGGGAAAAAATAGAAAAAGGAATTTTATCCTTAGGAAAAGAAGAAATATCAAAAATAATAGAAGAAGATGGCAAAATAGATGCCGAATGTCATTTTTGTCATAAAAAATATCATTTTACAGAAGAAGATTTAAAAAAGTTAGTTGACCTTTAAAAATGGACAAGAACAGAAAAAGCAAAACAAAAAAGGAGCAAAAAAATGATAATTGATAAAATAGAAGAATTTTGTTTGAAGATATTGGAAAAGATAGGATTAAAAGCTTTAGCTGAATGGTACAGAAAACACCAAGAAGGAATGCGATATTTAGTATTTGGAGCATTAACAACAGTTGTTAATATCATAACTTATACGATTTTGGCATCACTTATATTAAGAGGAATTGAAAATGATTCGGTAAGAGTCAATGTTAGTGAAATTATCGCATTTATTGTATCTGTCATTTTTGCTTATGTTACGAATAAACGATATGTGTTTAATAGCAAAACAAATGGATTTAAAGATTTCATAAGAGAAATTGCATCATTTTTTAGCTGTAGAATTTTGACAGAAATTATTAGTATTTTAATGATGAATGCAGCAGTATGGTTAAGTATCAATGATATTTTAATGAAAGTTATATCCAATATCGTGGTAATTATTTTAAATTTTGTATTTAGCAAAATTTGGATTTTTAAGGGAAAACAAAAGACCGAGTCTTAATGGTCTTAAGCTAAAAAAAAAGGAGGAATAAGTATGCCAGAAAAATGGTTTCATAAAACAGTAGAAGAGGTAGAAAAAGAGTTATCTACTGATATTAAGAATGGTTTAAGTGAAGCAGAGGTTAACAAAAGAATTGCTAAATATGGATTAAATGAATTAAAAGGAGAAAAGAAAAAATCTTTATTTGTAAAATTTTTAGAACAATTTAAAGATTTTATGATTATTGTCTTAATTGTGGCAGCAATTCTATCAGGAGCTATTTCAGTAGCACAAGGGGAGGCAATTACCGACTCAATTATTATTTTAATTGTAGTAATTGTAAATGCTATCATTGGAGTTGCCCAAGAAGCAAAAGCAGAAAAGTCTTTAGAGGCGTTGCAAGAACTAAGTGGCTATGAAGCAAAAGTAATTCGAAACGGAAAAATGGAAGTAATATCTGCCAAAGAGTTAGTGCCTGGCGATATAGTTGTATTAGAAACAGGAGACTATGTTCCAGCAGATTTAAGAATTATAGAAGCCATCAATTTAAAATCACAAGAGGCATCCTTAACAGGAGAATCTGTTCCCGTTGAAAAACAAGCCAGCAAAATAGAAGAAGAGGAAGTACCAATTGGAGATAGAACCAATATGTTATTTTCTTCTAGTTTAATAACTTATGGTAGAGGAAAAGCAACTGTTGTCGAAACAGCCATGACGACTGAAGTTGGAAAAATAGCAAGTATGTTATCAAACCAAGAAGAAAAGGAGACCCCTCTACAACAAAAATTAAATAATTTAGGAAAAACATTAGGAATTGTAGCTTTAATCATATGTGCTATCATTTTTGCAGCAGGCATTATACAAGGAAAACCAGCTATTTCTATGTTTATGACAGCAGTAAGTTTGGCTGTTGCAGCAATTCCAGAAGGATTAGCAGCAGTATCTACCATTGTATTAGCCATTGGTGTGCAAAAAATGGTTAAGAAAAATGCGATTGTAAAGCATTTACCAGCTGTTGAAACTTTAGGAAGCAGTTCTGTTATTTGTTCTGATAAAACAGGAACTTTAACACAAAATAAAATGACTGTTCAAAAAATGTTTGTTAATAATCATGTTTATGACATGGTCAATATGGATGAAATTACAAAATACGAAAATGCCAACCAAGAAATTAAACTTTTAGTTTATAATGGAATGTTATGTAATGATACCAAAATTAGTGAAGATAATAAACTAACAGGAGATCCAACAGAAACAGCTTTAGTAGATATTGCTTTAAAACTAGGTTTTACCAAAAATATTTATGAACAAATGCCAAGAGTAGATGAAGTACCATTTGATTCAGATAGAAAATTAATGACAACAGTTCATAAAGTAAATGATAAATATATGGTATTTACCAAAGGTGGAATTGATGAACTACTTTCTATTTGTAATGCTTATGTAGAAAATGGAAAACAAAGTTCAGACTTGCAAACATATAAAACTAGAATTGCAGAAGTTAATGAAACTATGGCAAAAGATGCCTTAAGAGTATTAGGATTTGCCTATAAAGAATTAGATTACAAACCACAAAAAGAAGAACTAGAAAAAAATTTAATTTTTGTAGGTATGTATGGAATGATTGACCCACCAAGAGAAGAAGCAAAAGAAGCAGTAGAAAAATGTAAATCAGCTGGTATTAAAACTGTTATGATAACAGGTGACCACAAAATTACCGCAACAGCAATTGCAAAAAAATTAGGAATTCTAGAAAAAGAAGAAGAAGCTATAACAGGAGTAGAGTTGGATAAATTATCAGATGAGCAATTAGAAAAAAATATCAGAAATTACTCTGTTTATGCAAGAGTTGCACCAGAACATAAAGTTCGTATTGTAAAAGCTTGGCAAAAACAAGGAGAAGTAGTTGCCATGACAGGAGATGGTGTAAATGATAGTCCTGCTTTAAAACAAGCAGACATTGGTTGTGCAATGGGAATTGTAGGAACAGATGTTGCTAAAGAAGCAGCAGATGTTATTTTAACAGATGATAATTTTGCAACAGTGGTATCTAGTGTAGAAGAAGGAAGAAGAATTTATGATAATATCTTAAAAGTAATCCAATTCTTACTATCCAGTAACATAGGAGAAATTGTAGTTCTACTTTTAGCTACGCTTGGCACTTCGCTTTTCTCAAAATGGTTTGGCATTGCAGATATTGCCCATCTTGAAATATTATTACCAATCCATATTTTATGGATTAACTTAATTACAGATTCACTACCAGCTTTAGCACTAGCTTTTGATCCTGCAAATGATGGCATTATGGAAAGAAAGCCGATTAAATCCAGCAAGGGGATCTTTACCAAATCAATGGTTTATAGAATTATCTACCAAGGTGTAATGGTAGGATTATTAACCTTAGCAGCATTTATGATTGGATTAGCCACAACACATGAACCAATTGATGGTTTAACATTAGATGAAACCAAAATAGAAGTTGGTCAAACAATGGCATTTGTTACATTAGCTTTATCAGAATTAGTACATGTATTTAATATTAGAGATAATAAAAGATCTGTATTTAAAACAAAAGTATTTAATAATAAAACATTAATTGGAGCTATTATATTGTCTGCAGCATTAATGTTTGTTGTATTACTTGTACCAGCCTTAAGAAACGTATTTAGCATACCAATTTTACCAGTTGGAAATATTGTTGAAATTATCGCTTTAGTTTTTGCACCACTTGTCATTGTTGAAATTTTCAAATTATTAGGTATTAATTCATTAAAGGATGAAAAAGAATAGTCATATAGATTTGGAAAAAATGATTGACTTTCTTTGTGAAAAAGTATATACTACGTTTATTGAAAAAAGTAGAAAAATAGGAGAAGCTTATGAAGCAAAAAATTAAAAAAGTACTAATAATAGCAATATACCTAGGATGCCTGTTATTCCATACAAAAGTATATGGCGTAACAGGAATAACTACAAATGAAACAACTAGATTAAGAAGAGAAGCTTCCACAAATTCAGATACCATTATTTTAATTTCTCAGGATACAGAAGTGGAAATTGCAGGAGAAGAAGGCGACTGGTATCAAGTAACTTATGCAGGCTATACAGGGTATATCAGAAAAGACATGTTATCAGTAGAAGGTTCTGATGCCAATGCAACAACAGCGGAAAACAATACACAAGCAGAAACCAATACGACAGATACGAATAGTCAAACAGAAAACAATACGACAGATAGCAATACGCAAACAGAAACCAATACAACAGTAACAGACGATAATACGCAAAATACAACCACAACTGAAAATAATCAGCAAACAGCCAATGAAGTAGAAAATGGAGCAACTGTAGAAGAACAAGCAAATGAATTAACCATTGGTTATACAGGAAAAATAATTGCCAGTTTAGAAATCAAAATATTACCAACCATCAATTCAAGTATTATAGCAACCATCGGTGAAAATACAAATTTTACCATAACCGATCAAATCAACAAATGGTGTTATATAGAAACAGAAAATAACGAAGGGTGGGTATTACTGAGTAAAGTAGAAGCCAATCGAGAAAAAGACGTGGCAACCTCAAGCCAAGAAACAGAAGAAGAAAAAAATACAGAAACAGACGAGTTAGAAACAACAGAAACAAGTGCAGAAACAGTAGAGGAAGAACAGCCAAAAATCCAATATGTTTCAGCAGAAACCTTAAATGTAAGGGAAAGCACAGATAACAATGCTAGTATTGTTGCACAATTAGAATTAAATACACAAGTAACGGTGGAAGAGGTAGTAGATAGTACATGGTCTAAAATTACAGCCAATGGTGTAACCGGCTATGTAGCAAGCAAATATTTATCAGATACCCAAATCACCAATTCTTCCAGAAGTGAAACCATAACAAGAGGAGACGAAAACCAAGAAGCTAATCATGAAGAAGCAGAGAGAAAAGAAAACACGGAAGTAGCAGAGACTACAGAAGAACCAACACAAACATCTAGTGTAACAGGAACAGATGTAGCATCTTATGCCAAACAATATTTAGGATATAAATATGTATCTGGTGGAGCCACGCCATCTGTGGGATTTGATTGTTCTGGATTTACTTATTATGTATACAAACATTTTGGCATTACATTAAGTAGAACATCATCAGCACAAGCTTCTAATGGCAGAGCAGTTAACAAAGACAATTTACAAGCAGGAGATTTAATCATTTTTAATAATTCATCCAATTCTGCAATTGGTCATGTAGGAATTTATATTGGTGGAAATAACTTCATACATGCAGCTAATGCCACAAAAGGTGTTATTACAACCTCTGTGTCAAATAGCTATTATCAAGCAAGATATGTTTCTGCAAGGAGAATTATTTATTAAAAAATAAAAAAATTGAAGGAGGAATATGCTAGAAAACAGAAAAGTTTTAACAGCAGTTCTTCGGATATATGATAGGAATTATAATGGGGCTATATTGTAACATCAGTATAGTCCTTTTTTATGTATTTTTCTATATAGTTTATCTGATGAATAGCAACCAAAAAAGAAAAAAAGAATTTCAATTATTTTCATTAAGAAGATATATTAGATACGGAAAAATTATTTTTTCTAAAAAAGTGATTAAAATCATCATCATTTTTTCAATTATATCCAATACAATTACCTTATATCAAAATAATCAATATAAAAATTTATATCAAAATCTTGATAACCAAAATTGTGAATTAGTTGGTATGGTAGTATCAATAGAAGAAGAAAGATATAAAGTAAAAATTGAAAATCAACCCTATCAAAAGACTTATATCTATTTATATTTTAATGAAAATTTAGACATAGCATATGGGGACCAAATCATTTTTAAGGGCGTTTTTGCAAGTCCACAAAAACGTTCCAATTACAAAGGTTTTGATTATGCAAATTATTTAAAAACAAAAAAGATATATGGTACGGTAAAAGCAGAAAGTGTAAAAATAATGGCTAAAAATAAAGGAAATCAAATGATAACATATGCAAACAAGTTAAAGGAAAAATTAAAAGAAAGAATTGAAAGAATTAATCTTTCCCAAGAAGAAAAAGCAATGTTGAAAGGAATCTTACTAGGTGATATAACAGAGATTTCAGAAGATACCATAAGTGATTTTTCAAAAAGTAGTATTTTACACATTTTATCCGTATCTGGTATGCATATATCTTATATCATAATTGTTTCTGGTTTTATTTTCGAAAAAGGTTTTGGAAAGCATTTTTCAAAACTAATCACCAGTATGATTATTTTCATTTATATGGCGATCTTAAATTTTACACCATCAGTTGCTAGAGCGGGTATTTGTGGCATAATTTTTACTTTATCCAATTTCTTTTATCGAAAAAACGATGTATGGGAAAGTTTAGCAGTAGCATTGTTTGCTATTTTACTCTATAACCCCTTTTTACTACAAGACATAGGTTTAGAACTTTCCTTTGCAGGAACAATAGGAATTATTATTTTTCAAAAAACTTTCCAAAAATGGATAAATGATTTGTTAGATCGAAAAAAACGAAAAGCTATTAGAAGAAATCAAAAATTAACCAAATGGATGATAAAAAATTTACAATCTCAAATAGGAAAATCAATTTTAGATGCTATATTTGTAACCATTTCTGCTAACTTAATTCTTATGCCAATTTTATTAATTACTTTTCATACCATAAGTCTCACAAGTTTACTAGTAAGTATATTAACAAGTTTTATAGTAGGACCTATTATGATTTTAGGGTTAATTGTTATGATGATAAGAATCAGTTTCTTAGAAACCATACTACATATTTTTCTGAAATTATTGATAAATATGGCCAAATGGGGGAGCCACCTACCATTTAATCAAATTTATTTGATAACACCAAGTATTTTTACGATTATAATTTTTTATAGTTTCCTTTTCCTCTTAAATGAAATGATAACTATAAAATTAGAAAAAAATCCAAGTATGTTTCAAAAAAGAATAAAGAATTTAATTTATGTAGCGAAATATAAATGGAAGTCTCATAAAAAGAAAGGGATAATAGTTATTTTAATTATTTGTTTCATCTTTCATTTTATTTCACTAGTTCCCAAAAATTTAAAAATATATTTTATTGATGTAGGGCAAGGGGATTGTAGTTTAATCATAACGCCAAGAAATCAATCCATTTTAATCGATGGAGGAGGAAGTGAATGGTCAGATTTTGACGTACGGAGAAAAAACATTGATGCCATATTTATTAAATAGAAAAATAACAGTGATTGACTATATGTTTATCAGCCATTTTGATATCGACCATATTCGGACGGATTGTTCTTTATTATGGAAAATATGAAAGTAAAAAATTTAATTATTGCAAAACAAGCAGAAACATCCAATCATTTTGAGAAATTTTTAAGAACGGTAAAGGAAAAAAATATCAATTTGAAGGTAGTAGAAAAGGGGAATAAGATTTCAATTGAAAAAAATTTATATTTTCAAGTATTATGGCCAGATAGCTCAAATTTTATAAGTGAAAATGCATTAAATAATAATGCTCTTGTTTGTAAGTTATATTATAAAAATTTTTCTTGTCTTTTTACAGGAGATATTGAGGAGGTAGCAGAAAAAGAAATCATTCAATTCTATACGAATACAAATTTATTAAATTCCACTGTTTTAAAAGTTGCCCATCATGGTTCAAAAACATCTTCCACACAAGAATTTTTAGCATTGGTAAAACCTAAAATTGCTTTGATAGGTGTAGGTAGCAATAATTTGTATGGTCATCCAAATACAGATGTATTAACAAGATTAAGTAATTTACGGAGTAAAAATTTATCGAACAGATGAGGATGGAGAAATTAGTTTGGTGGTAAATAGCAAAGGAAAAATCAGAGTCAAGAAATTTATTTATTAATAAAAATAAAAATTATAAAAATAGAAAAGCGACTAAAAATAGTTGCAAAAATAAAATAGGAGTGATATAATAATATGAGTAAATTAGAAAAAGAAATAAAAAGACTAAAATCAAAACCAAAAGATTTTACTTATGAAGAAGCTAAGAGCTTATTAAATAAATTAGGGTTTTTTGAATATAATAAAGGGAAAACATCTGGCTCCAGAGTGGCTTTTATAAATTATGAAAATATTAAAATTGAATTACATAAACCACATCCGGGAAATATATTAAAGCCATATCAGATAAATAAATTATTAGATAAATTAAAAGAATTGGAGGGTTTTTAGATGAAAAATATTATGAAATATAAAGGATATTGGGCAAAAGTTGAATATAGTGATGAAGATGGGTGCTTTTGGGGAGAAATAGAAGGATTAAAAAACGATAGCATTACTTTTGAAGGAGAAACGGTAAAAGAACTAAAACAAGATTTCAAAGATGCGATTAATCATTATTTATCAGTATGTAAAGAAACAAATACAGAACCAGAAAAACAATGTAAAGGTTCCTTAAATGTTAGGTTAGGAACGGAACTTCACAACCAAGCAAAAATGAAAAAAATAAAAAAAAATATTTCTATTAATGAACTAATAAAAGAAGCAGTTATTTTATATTTGAAAACAAATTAAGGAATAATTATTTTTATCAGTACCCTATCTTGCCCTTATGTTTGGACTGTAAATTGTAACAGAAATGGATATGGAGAATGAAATAAAAAATAATACCTATTGGAAAAATAAAAACATATTTGAAAAAATTGAATAAAAAACATACCAATATGCCAAAATATGCAAAAGAGGTGTATTGCTATGTGGAAAAAAATGATAATCATGATTGGCTTAATTGCTATTATACTATTAGGGATTGTACTTTTTAATATGGCTAGAAATAGAGAAAATATAGAGGAAAATACCCATAATATGATAGAAAACCAAACCGAAGTATCCAGCAAATATGTAACAGATGACTGTTTAAATGAATGGACAGATTATAGTTTAACCGTTCAAGAAGAATTACAAGAAGCAAGTCAAAACTTAAATGATGAGAATAGGCATTATATTTTAAGAGCAAAAGATAATTTGATTCATGTTTATTATATCAATGAAAAGGAAGAAGAAGTATTATATCGAGTAACAGAAATTTCTACAAAATATTTGGCAAAAGAAGATGTAAAGGAACTTGAAACAGGAATTGATGTATATGGCGTGCAAGAACTAAATCAATTATTAGAAGATTTTGAATAGTAATTAGTGCCAGTTTTTTTGCTATTAGTGGTCACAAGGCATTGGGCTGTGGGTTATTCTATTCATTTTAAGATTGATAATTGGC
>CALXRJ010000050.1 GCA_944390615.1 uncultured Clostridia bacterium
ATTTCCCCTATTATCCACAATAGCTTTACCATTATACCTCAAAATTATTTAATTGTCAAGATTTTTGGTTCATTTTCTGTAATTAAAATTGTATTTTCATAATGTGCTGCTAAACTTCCATCTTCTGTTACAATTGTCCATCCATCATCCATTTCCCAAATATCTGGTTTTCCTTGAATTACCATTGGTTCTATGCATAATGTCATACCAGGTTCGATTCTGATTCCTTTTCCTGCTTTCCCATAATTTGGGATACCTGGATCTTCATGCATTTGCCTTCCAATTCCATGACCTTGAAATTCTTTTAAAACAGAATATCCTTGTGATTTTACATATTCTCCAATACAATGAGAAATATCTCCAATTCGAAAACCAGGTTTTGCAAATTTTAGTCCTTCAAAAAAAGCTTGTTTTGTTACCTCTACTAATCTTTTTGCTTCATCTGATACTTTTCCTACCATAAAAGTTCTGGCAGCATCTCCGTGAAATCCGTTTTTTAGAGCTACGGTATCTACACTTACAATATCTCCCTCTTGTATGATATGGTTTTTGTGAGGCACGCCATGGATTACTTCATCATTGACTGATATACAAGTTGATGCAGGAAATTTAGGTATTCCTTTTATTCCTGGATCATATCCAATTTGAGCTGGGATTGCTCCTAAATTTCTCATGATTTGTTCTGCTTCTTTATCTAATTCATATGTTGAAATTCCTGGTTTAACTTTTTTTTCTAATTGCTCATAAAATTCTGCAACAATTTTGCAGACATCTTCCATTAATTCTATTTCTTTTTTTGATTTTATGGTAACCATTTTTTGCCTTCTTTCTGCTAATTGAGACTGCACCTTTTGAAATTAGTTATTGCTATTTTTAATATATTCTACTATGTCTTTTGCAGCATCTATTCCAAGTCTATTGATTGATATACTTATTTCTTCATCTCTTACGATGCCTTTTTTCTTATAAAAATCGATAACTGGTTTGGTTTCTGTAAAAAATGTGTTTAGTCTTAATTGTAATTTTTCTCTTGTATCATCTACTCTTTTGATTAATGGTACTTTGCAATCATCACACAATTCGCCTTCTTTTGGTTTATTTAAAACCATGTTATATACTCTTTTGCAATTAGGACATTCTCTTCTTGCTAAAACTCTTTCTATAATTTCTTCGGTTGGGGTATTTAAATTTACAACTAAGTCTACTTTTTCATTTTTATCGGTTAAAATTTTATCAAGTTCTTCTGCTTGTGCTAAGTTTCTTGGATAACCATCTAAGATAAATCCATTTTTACAATCTGGTTCATTTAGTCTATTTCGTACCATTTGATTGGTTACCTCATCTGGCACTAATTTTCCTTCATCTGCATACTTGCTTGCTATTTTTCCAAGTTCTGTTCCTTCTTTTATATTTTTTCTGAAAATTTCACCAGTAGATATGTGTGGTATTCCTAACTCATCTTTTAAAAATCCAGCAACAGTTCCTTTTCCTGTTCCTTGTGCTCCCATCATGATAATATTCATAAATTATTCTCCTCTTTTCTTTTTTTCTTTGACATTGGTTATTTTATTCTATTTTAGCTGAAAAGTCAATATATTTTTGGGGACGCAGTCAAAAAAATATAAAAAAAACAATCATCAATCTTAAAGATTAACAATTGTTTTTAATGATTTATTCTATTCCAAAAATCCCTTATAATGTCTCATCACTAATTGAGATTCTAATTGCCTAATTGACTCGATTGCAACTCCAACGACAATTAAGATAGCAGTTCCTCCAAATGTAATATCTAAAGATGTAAATCTAAGTAACATTGGTAAAATTGCTATAATTGCTAAATAGAAACCTCCAAATAATGTTATTTTAGAAATTACGTTAGATAGATATTCTGTGGTAGGTTTTCCAGCTCTAATGCCTGGGATAAAACCACCATTTTTCTTAATATTGGCAGAAATTTCTGCTGGATTGGTCATAGCGTAGGTCCAGAAGAATGTAAATCCTACAATTAATAATAGATATACAATGGCATTTGCTATGGTATAGCCCCATCCTACACTAGAGGAAGAGGTTGCCATTGAGAAATTATATAATACATTCCAAAATCCAGTTGATGTTGCAACATCTGTTTTAAATATTTGTATAATCATGGCTGGAAATGTTAAGAAGGATGATGCAAATATAATAGGCATAACGCCTGCCATAGCTAATTTTAATGGTATATTAGTATTTTGTGCTCCAACCATTTTTCTTCCAACAACTCTTTTTGAATATTGAACTGGTATTCTACGCTCTGCTTGTTGCATATAAACAACTGCTGCAACAAGAATAATGGCTCCTACAATGATTCCTAGAGCTGTTAAAAATCCTGTGGTACTAAATCCTTCTGTTGTTATGATTAAATTATACATCGTAACTAAAACAGAAGGTAATCTTGAGATAATACCAATAAAGATGATTAATGAAATTCCATTTCCAATACCTTTATTGGTTATTTGCTCTCCTAACCACATAAGTAAAGATGTTCCAGCTACAAATCCTGTAACAATCATGGCTCCTGTAAGAAAACTATTGTCTACAAATACGCCATAAGATTGATAAGATAAGTATACGCCTATTCCTTCTACTAAGGCTAGTATAATGGTTAAAATTTTAGTATATTTATTAATTTTTTTTTTTTTATTTTCTCCACCTTCTTTGGTTAATCTTTTTAGTGATGGTATAACCATGCCTAGCAATTGAATTACAATTGTTGATGTAATATAAGGTGTTATGCTCATAGCAAATATTGAGAAATTAGAAAAAGCGCCACCTGAGATTAAGTTTATCATACCAGCTAAAGTAGATGAACTCTCATTCATTAAATCATTTAATGCTGCTACATCTACACCTGGAACTGTAATATAACAACCTAATCTGAAAAGAATGATTAAAAGCAATGTATACCAAAGCTTTTTTCTTATTTCAGGTGTTTTTAGTGCATTTTTTATCGTTTGAAACAACTAAATCACCTCTACTTTTCCGCCTAAGGCTTCGATCGTTTCCTTTGCTTTTGCTGTAAATCTTACAGCTTTTACATTTAATTTTTTTTCTAATTTTCCTGTAGCTATTACTACGATTCCGTCTTGGATTTTTCCAATAATGCCTTCTTCTAATAAGGTTTCTGCTGTCACATCAGTAGCTTTTGATTTATTAAGCATGGTAAGTGTTACTTCTGTGTAATTTTTAGCATGAATATTGGTAAATCCTCTTTTTGGTAATCTTCTATATAATGGTGTTTGACCACCTTCAAAACCACGTCTAACGCCTCCGCCAGATCTTGCTTTTTGTCCTTTTTGTCCTCTACCTGAAGTTTTTCCTAGTCCTGAACCAATTCCTCTTCCAACTCTTTTGGTTTTCACTTTTTTCATAGCTGGTTTTAATTCTTCGATTTCCATTTCGCACCTCCTTATTTTATAATATATCTGCTGGTTTTTTACCTCTTTTTGCTGCAACAGATTCTACTGTTTGCATTGATTTAAGGCCTTCTATTGTAGCATATACAACATTTCTTGGATTGTTGGTTCCGATAATTTTTGTACGGATATTTCTATAACCTGCAAGTTCTAATACTGGTCTAACACTACCTCCAGCGATAATTCCAGTACCTTTTGCAGCTGGTTTTAACATAACTTTTGCACTACCAAATTTTCCAACAAATTCATGTGGTACTGTAGTTTCTACAATAGGAACTTCTATTAAGTGTTTTTTAGCATCTTGAATTGCTTTTTTGATTGCTTCTGGAACTTCAGCAGCTTTACCATTTCCAACACCAACATGACCTTCTCCATCCCCAACAACAACTACTGCTGAGAATCTCATATGTCTACCACCCTTAACAACTTTGGTAACTCTGTTAAGAGCAACTACTTTTTCTTTTAATTCATTTTCTTGCTTTTCTTCCATTAACTTTGTTTTCCCTCCTTTTCTTTCCGACATCTTTTCTGCTATTAAAAGTTTAATCCGCCTTCTCTTGCAGCTTCAGCAACTTCTTTTATAACGCCGTGATATATGTATCCACCACGATCAAAAACAACGTCTTTTATATCTTTTTCAGCTGCTCTTTTTGCTATTAGAGTTCCCACTTCTTTTGCTGCAATTTTATTGGCATGTTTTTCTTTTACTTGTTTATCAAGTGTGGAAGCTTGACACAATGTATTTCCAGCGACATCATCTATAATTTGTACATAGATGTTGCTATTGCTTCTATAAACACATAGTCTTGGTCTTTCAGCTGTTCCAGATATTTTCGTTCTAACTCTTTTATGTCTTCTATTTCTTTCCAACTTTCTATTAGTCTTTGAAACCATTTTCTTCTCCTTTCATTATTTACCAGTTTTACCAACTTTACGTCTAATAACTTCTTCAGCGTATTTAATTCCTTTACCTCTATATACCTCAGGTGGTCTCTTTGTTCTAATAACTGCTGCTGTTTGACCAACCAATTCTTTATCAATTCCTTTTACGATAATCGTATTTGCATTTGGAACATCAAAAGTAATTCCTTGAGGTGCTTCAAAGATTACAGGGTGTGAATATCCAAGAGAAAGATTTAAATTGTTTCCTTGTTTTTGTACTCTGTAACCAACACCATTGATTTGTAATTCTCTAGTAAATTCATTTTGAACACCTAAAATCATATTGTTGATAAGTGTTCTTGTTAATCCATGTAAACTTTTGCTTCTTCTTACATCTGAATCTCTGGTTATGGTAAGAATATTATCTTCTAATTTCATGGAAATTTCTGGTTCAACGGTTCTTTCTAGCGTTCCTTTTGGTCCTTTTACAGTAATATGTTGTCCATCAATTTTCACTTCAACTCCTGCTGGTACTGTAATAGGTTTATTTCCTATTCTTGACATTTTTTCTCCTCCTTTTCTGTCTCATGTCAGAAACACATTTTTATGTGCTTGGTTTTTATTCTTTTTTATTACCAAATATAAGCTAAAACTTCTCCACCAATTCCGGCATTTCTTGCTTCTTTGTCTGTCATTAATCCTTTTGATGTTGAAATAATAGCAATACCTAAACCATTTAATACTTTAGGTAATTCGTCTTTTCCAGCATATACTTTTAATCCTGGTTTACTAATTCTTTTTAATCCATCAATTACTCTTGATCCTTTTTCATCATATTTTAGAGTAATTCTTATTACACCTTGTGTATCATCTTTGATTTCTTCAAAAGATTTTATATATCCTTCTTTAAATAAAATTTCAGCAATACCAAGTTTCATTTTAGAACATGGTACATCTACTGTTTTATGTTTAGAAGTGTTCGCATTTCTGATTCTTGTTAGCATATCTGCTATTGGATCTGTAGTATTCAATTTATACTTACCTCCTTCTTTCTATTCTATTCTTGATTTACCAACTTGCTTTTTTAACACCAGGAATTTCTCCCTTATGAGCTAGCTCTCTAAAACATATACGACAAATTCCATATTTTCTAATATATGCATGTGGTCTACCACAAAGTTTACATCTATTATATTCTCTTGTTTTGTATTTTTGTGGTTTTTGTTGTTTAACCTTCATTGACATTTTTGCCATAGAATTAATTCCTCCTATTTCAATTTTTTATTAAGCATGGAATGGCATTCCTAATAATTTTAGTAATTCTCTTGCTTCTTCATCTGTTTTAGCAGTTGTTACAAAAATAATATCCATTCCTCTTAATTTATCTACTTTGTCATATTCAATTTCAGGGAAGATTAGTTGTTCTTTGATTCCCATAGAATAATTTCCTCTACCATCAAAAGAATTGCTTGATACTCCTCTAAAATCTCTAACTCTTGGAAGTGCAGTATTCATTAATTTATAAGCAAAATCATACATTTTATCACTTCTTAATGTAACTTTACATCCAATGTCAGCTCCTTCTCTTATTTTGAATGCAGCAATAGACTTTTTCGCCTTTGTTACAATAGGTCTTTGTCCTGTAATTTGTGTTAAATCATTCATTGCATTTTCTAAAGATTTAGGATTTTCTCTGGTATCCCCTAAACCAATATTGATTACTATTTTATCTAATTTTGGAACTTGCATTTTTGATTTATATCCAAACTTTTTCATTAATGCTGGAACTACTTCTTTTTCGTATTGTTCTCTTAAGACTTCCATCTAATTTGTTCCTCCTTTCTTATACAAATTAATTTATTTTGGCTCCACATTTTTTACAAATTCTAAATTTCTTTCCATCTTCTAGTACATATCCAATTCTTGTTGTTTTTCCACATTTTGGGCAAACTAATCCAACAATAGATGAATGAATTGGAAATTCAGAAGGGATGATTCCACCTTCTTTGTTTGGTGCAGCTTTCACATGTTTTTTTCTTATATTAACACCTTTTACAATTATTTTTTCTGTTTTTGGTATTACTTCTAAAACTTCACCAGTTTTACCTTTATCATTTCCAGATAAAACCATTAAATTGTCACCTTTTTTTAATTTCATTTAAGGTTTTCCTCCTTTCGAAAATTTTCTGCTACGGTTTGCTTTATCTTAAAGAACTTCTGGAGCTAATGAAAGTATTTTCATGTATTCTCCATCTCTTAACTCTCTTGCAACTGGTCCAAATATACGTGTTCCTCTTGGTGTTTTGTCATCTCTTATAATAACAGCTGCATTTTCATCAAATCTGATATAAGAACCATCTGCTCTTCTAATTGGCTTTTTTGTTCTTACTACTACAGCTTTTACAACATCACCTTTTTTTACAACTCCACCTGGTGTTGCTTGTTTTACAGACGCAACGATAATATCGCCAATACTAGCAGTTTTTCTATAGGAACCACCTAAACATCTGATACACATAATTTCTTTTGCACCTGTATTATCAGCTACTTTTAATATACTTTGTTGTTGTACCATTGGTTTATAAACCTCCTTTTTTTCTTACCTTTTATTTGATTACTGCTTTTTCAACTATTTCAACGACTCTCCATCTTTTATCTTTTGAAAGAGGTCTAGTTTCCATAACTTTTACTTTATCTCCAATTCCACAGCTGTTTTCTTCGTCATGTGCTTTTAAAGTATAGGTTTTTTTCACGATTTTTCCGTAAACACTATGTCTTACGTTTCTTTCAACAGCTACGACTACAGTTTTATCCATTTTATTTGATTTTACTGTACCGATCATTGTTTTACGAAGATTTCTT
>CALXRJ010000051.1 GCA_944390615.1 uncultured Clostridia bacterium
TCAGAGATGTTGCTAATTCAAATGACAAAGCAAGCATTTACGGTTCTATTGTAGATAATTATGAAGTAAATGATAATAAATTACAATCAACTCTCGAAAAAATGGGAATAGAGTGGAAAATATTTTATGCAGATAACAATAATATATATTTAATAGCAAGTAACTATATATTGGCTGAAAATGCACCAAAAACAAAAAATGGTGTTTCACCTGCTTATGATAAAGAAAATTATCCATATAGCATATATTTTATTAATGTATATTCAGAGTATGCAGGTATGACTGATATAACAAGTGGTTTAAAAAAATGGAATAACTTATATTGCAATAAATATGAGTTAAATACAAATACTAATATACGAAGTATGGCTTATTTAATGGATACAGATATTTGGAATATATTTGCTGGAAATGGAGCAGAATATGCAATAGGGAGTCCGACACTAGAAATGTGGATAGCTAGTTGGAATGACATGGGATATACAAAGCTATATTGCAATAATATAAGCCAAAATGGATATTATGTAGGAATATCAGATTTTCCTAATACATTATATCAATATATAACTAGTGAATACTTAAGCAATAGTGGATATGATAATTCTTTATATTTCCCAAATCAAGCCAATAACAACAATAACTGCTATGGATATTGGCTATCCTCACCAGCTGCCTATACAGAATATACAAGTTACTTAATGGGAATAAATGAATCTACAGGTGCTATTATGTATAGAAGTGCTACACATACTGATGGATTATTAGGTTTTCGTCCTATTGTTTGTCTCTCATCTGATATTTTGTTGAAAAATAATCAAAATGGAACTTTTAGTATAAAATAAAATAGTATTAAACATTAAAGTATAATTATAATCACAAATTATAAGGTGCAAATGCTCAAAATGCAAAACAATAATTAAAATAAGTATTTTTTATTGAGAAATCTAAAAAACAAAGAATATAAAAATTAGTAAGCGGTTAATAACAAGGCGTCTAGACCTCTTATAATTATGGATGTAAAATAAAGACATCAAAAATTAAGGAGGTTTAGAAATATGATAAAAACACTAAATACATAAATTACCAGTAGTAATTAATTATTATATTTTTTTGCTGTGATAAAATTAAGAAATGGGCAATTAAAAAAATTTCAAAAGTCACAAATTCGAGACCTTTTAGATAAGTCTAAAGCTTGTTTTATGAAAATATTAAAAATATAAATTTATACTAAAAACAATTTCAAAAGGTTCAGGATTAAATCATGAAATTTTCTAAAAAAGTCTGCTAATCATTGGTAATAAATGGTTAGTAGACTTAATTTAGTTAAAAATTTGATTTTTCACAAAAAATTTATTAGAATATCTTTGGTGATTATACAAATGAAAACAAAAAATATAAAAAATAAATTGAATTGTGAGAATATTGATATGGAAAAATTAAGTATAACAGAATTGAAACATTTAAAAAATCAAGCAAAAAGCTTAACAGACAAAAGAATGAAAAGAAAATGTAAATATAAAATATGGGACATAGTATGTGTTGCATTACTTGCAGTAATAGCTAACTGTAACGAATGGGAAGAAATAGAAATATTTGCAAAAAAGAATAAAGAATGGTTAAGAAAATTTTTGTTGATGACAGGTGGAATTCCATCAGCTCAAACATATGAAAGAGTGATTTCAATGTTAGATCCAAATGAAATTAATAAAATATGTATAGAATTCTCAAGAATATTAACAGAAGCAAACAAGACAAAAAAAGAAATGTATCATTTTGATGGAAAAGTAGAAAAAGGAAGTGCAAGAAAAGATGGAGAAATAAAGGCATTAAATGTGCTAAATGTATTCTCAAGTAGATATGGAATATGCATAGAACAAGAAATGATAGAAGAAAAAACAAATGAAATAACAGCAATACCCCAAGTAATAGAAAGACTAAATTTAAAGGGTGTAATATGCACATGGGATGCACTAAATACACAAAAAGAAAATATAAAAGCAGTAATATCAAAAGGTGGAGATTATTGTTGTGCATTAAAAGCAAATCAAGGAAATTTTTATACAGATGTACAAGATTATTTTGATGAAGATAAGTTATTAGTAATAGAATCAGGATATGAAGGAAGTTATAGTTTAACAAGAGAAAAAAGTCATAATCAAATAATAACATACGAATATTATCAAACAGAAAAAGTGAACTGGTATTTTGAAAAAGAAAAATGGGAAAAATTACGAAGTATAGGAATGGTACGAAAAACAATAGAAAAAATTAATGGAGAAAAAGTAATAGAAAAAAGATATTATATATCAAGCTTGTTAAGAGACATAGAAGTATTCGCAGAGGCTATAAGAAGTCATTGGGAAGTAGAAAACAAGTTACATTGGCAAATGGATTATACATTTAAATGTGATAAAAATCAAACAGTAAATAAGAGAGCATTATTTAATTTACAAATAATAAAGAAATTTGCATTAAATATATTAAATTTAGTCAAAGAAGATTATAAAAGAAGTTAAAAAAAAATAAGATTTCAAGTAAGTTTAGGAGCAGAAGAAGAAATACATAATATATTTTATTTAATTCATAAGAAAAAGTTGAATTTTTAATAGGATTAAGTCTGCTAACTATTTGTTTTCAATGATTAGCAGACTTTTTTAGAAAATTTCATGATTTAATCCTGCAAAAGGTTAAAAATTTATTGCCAAAACTACCAATTCATGTTATGATAGAAATATAAAAATTTCCGATAAGGGGAAAAAATATGGCAGGAATAGGAATCGGTGAAAGTAATTTTAAAGGATTACGTTTAAGAGAAAATTATTATATAGACAAAACAATGTATATAAAAGACATAATAGACAATGAAAGTAGGGTAATAGTAATTACACGTCCAAGAAGATTTGGAAAAACATTAAACATGAGTATGTTAAGATATTATTTTGATTGCACCCAAAAAGAAACTGCCAAATTATTTGAAGGTTTAAAAATCATGGAACAAGACGAAAAATACACATCCAAACAAGGAGCCTATCCATGTATTTATATGACATTAAAAGACCTAGCAGATAATAATTTTGAAAATATGCTATTAAGTTTAAAAACAGCAGTATTAGATGTATATAGAGAACATAGATATTTGCTAGATAGTGATAAAATATATCCTTACGAAAAAGCCAATATAGAAGACATGTTATGGACGCGTGAAAACGAAATAGCTTTAAGAAACAGTATTAGAGAATTAAGCGGGTACCTATATAGGCAATTTGAAAAGCCAGTTATGCTATTTTTAGATAAATATGATGTACCATTACAATCAGCATATGTTCATGGATTTTACGAAAAAGCCATAGAATTTTTCAAAGCTTTTTTTGGTATAACATTTAAAGATAATCCGTATTTAGAAAAAACTGTTCTAACCGGGGTTTCTCGAGTTGCAAAAGAAAGCATTTTTAGTGGTGCAAATAACTTTAAAGTATATACGGTTTTAGATAATGAATTTAGTGATGATTTTGGTATTAC
>CALXRJ010000052.1 GCA_944390615.1 uncultured Clostridia bacterium
AAAAAGGAGCAAAAATTAGTTCATCTTTAAAATTTATAACAAATAATTTTATAGAATATGATAATGCAAAAGATTTAATAGAAAAAATAGAAGACTTTGTAAATAATGTATAAAGCCGGTCAAATAACCGGCTAAAATTAATTTCTACGTTTACCAAATAAAGATAAAATTCTCAAGAAAATATTAATAAAATCTAAATACAATTCCATAGCACCATAAACATATAATTTTTCATCCTCACAAAATCCCATTTCTTGCATTGCTTTAATTTTATTCATATCATACACAGTCAAACCAAAGAAAAGGAACAAAATAGCCCAATCTAATACAACATCAAGCATACTACTTCCAATAAACAAATTAACAAAAGTTAAAACAATGCCAATGAAAAGTGCTACAAGCAATATGTTTCCCCATTGTGAAATATCTTTATCTGTTTTATATCCTAAAAAAGCTAAAATACCAAACAAAGCAGCAGATCCTAGAAAGGCATAGGTAATAGAAGTCATTTCAAAAGCCGCAAATATTACTGACAAAGTAAAACCATTTAAAAAAGCATAAGCAAAATATAAAATAGTAACTGCGGTAGGAGACAACTTCTTAAACAAGAAAGAAAAAAGGATAACAACCACTAATTCGACAACAGCCAAAATGGTATAATAGCCATTCATAATGACATCAATATAAAGCCCTGAATAATAGGCATAAAATGCGGTAATGGCACTAGCAAGTAAACCCAAAAACATCCTAAAAAATGTATTGGTAAGAACCGAATTAGTATCTGAAGTACGGATTGCATCAGAATCATTATAAGAATCCATTCAAATCACCACCTTTTTATAAAAGATAAATTTATCATAACACATTTATCAAAAATAATCCATAGTTTTTAACAAATATTCACAAAATACTTAATACCATATCGAATGGCATTGGTTTTAAAAATTACATTCCCATGTTCTTCCAATTTACTTTTAAAAACCAAAGAATTACTAATTAAATTAGAAAATTCAGAAATAGAGGTATAAAACAAATTAGTATAGGGAAATTCTATATGAATATTGGTAAAAACTAAATAATATACACCTTTATATTCATACAAAGCAATGTTTTTAGCAAAGCCTTTTAAATCAGAAAGTTTAGAAGACTTACAATAAGTACAAAAATGGCAAAACTCTTCAAAACTACTAAATTTATAAATAGCGTTTTTATAAGAATTAGAAAAAGCCTTTCTTTTAAATCTCAACTTTTTAGGAGAGTTCTCTGTTGACAAGTCATTTTTATATTTCGTTAAAGTAAAAACAATATACCCTTCCGAAGTAGAAAAAGCTTCCACTAACAGTTTACAGTTTTTAACTTTAAAACCAACTTGTTTTTCAGCTTCATTTAAAATAGTTTGAAACAGAGAATGAGCTTTATCATGATTTAAAGCTAAAGTATGTATATCAATATCTTGTTTAGACAGTTCTTCTAAATTAATGATAATTCGAACTTTATTATCAGTAAGTTTTTCAATTTTCATATAAAAAATATCCTCCTAAGAATAATATGCTAAAAAATAGTTTTTTGCTAAACTTATTATACTACAAAAAAAACAATAGTGAAAGACACAATTTATGGTAATATAAAAACTCTATCACAAAAAATAAAAAAAATCTACATTTTGATTGAAAAAAATAGAAAATAAATATATAATATAAAAGTCTTAAAAAAGAAAAATCCGTAAGAAGAAAAAACAAAGGAGGAAACAACATGGCAACAAGAGATAGAAATATTTGGATATTATTAATTGTTATACTAAGTGGACTAGTGCTAGGCGGATTAATAGGAGACTTAGCAGGAAATGTAAATGGATTATGGTGGTTATCCTTTGGGCAACAATTTGGATTAGAAAGTCCATTTGTATTAAACTTAAGCATTATTAGTATTACATTTGCCTTTTCCATCAAAATAAACATAGCCAGTATAATTGGAATGGTACTAGCCATCTTTATCTATCGAAAAATTTAAGAAAAAATAAAAACAAGGGGCAGAAAGGATTTTTAATTGACAATCAAAGAATTACCACAAACAGAAAGACCATATGAAAAATTAGAACTATATGGAGAAAAAAGTCTAAGTAATGCAGAACTATTAGCCATAATCATAAAAACAGGAACCAAAGAATACACAAGTGTTGACATAGCTAGGAAAATATTAAACTTAAACGAAAGGTATGATACAGAAAGTTTAAGTTTTTTAAGAGACTTAAGTATAGAAGAACTGACCCAAATCAAAGGAATGGGAAAAGTAAAGGCAATTCAATTAAAAGCCATATGTGAATTAGCCAACCGAATGAATATACCTCCCAACTATAAAAAAACACAAATAAAAGAACCAAATGATATTGTAAAAATACTAATGAATCAGATGAGGCATGAAAAAAGAGAAATCGCCAAAATAGTATTATTAGATAATAAAAGCAATATTCTAAAAATAAAAGATATCGCTATAGGAGGCAATAACTTTGTAAACATAGGTATGAGAGAAATCTTATCAGAAGCGGTAAAAATCAATGCACCAAAGTTTATACTTGTCCATAATCATCCCAGTCGGAAATGCTACGCCAAGCACACAAGATTACGAAGTAACCAAAAAATTAGAAATAGCAGCCAAAATCATAGGAATCGAATTATTAGATCATATCGTAATCGGAAATTCCGAATTTACCAGTATAAAAACCATAGAAACATGGAAAACAAAGTTTAGAAAGGAAGGAAAACAATGAAATTTTTTACATTTGGTTCAAAAGATATCGGTATAGATTTAGGAACAGCCAATATACTAATTACCTTAAAAGGAAAAGGCATTGTACTAAAAGAGCCATCTGTTGTAGCAATTGACAGAAAAACAGGAGAAATTAAAGCAACTGGGCACGAAGCAAAAGAAATGCTTGGAAGAACCCCAGAAACCATTAAAGCCGTAAGGCCTATGAAAGATGGAGTAATAGCAGATTTTACAGCAACTGGACTTATGTTAAAAAATATGCTAAGAAAAGTATGTTCTCGTTACAATGTGGGAAGACCAAGAGTACTAGTAGGCGTACCATCTGGCATAACAGAAGTAGAAGAAAGAGCAGTAGAAGAATCTGTTATGCAAGCAGGCGCAAAAGAAGTGTATTTAATAGAAGAGCCTATGGCCGCAGCCGTAGGAGCGGGAATCAATGTTGCAGAACCAAGTGGAAGCATGATTGTAGATATTGGAGGAGGAACAACAGAAGTTGCTGTAATCTCATTAGGAGGAATTGTAGTAAGTAACTCCTTAAGAATTGCAGGAGACGAATTAGATAAAGATATTGTAAATTATATCAGAAAAGAAAGAAATTTGTCTATTGGAGAAACCACAGCAGAACAAATCAAAATGCAAATTGGATGTGCAACACCCCTAATGATAGATGTACCAATGGAAATAAGAGGAAGAGATTTAACCACAGGACTTCCTAAAAACATTACCATAAAATCTTCAGAAATCATGGAAGCCATGAAAGAATCCGTAGCCAAAATTGTTGAAACAGTAAAACAAACTTTAGAAAAAACACCACCTGAACTTTCAGCTGATTTAGTAGAAAAAGGAATTTATTTAGCTGGTGGAGGAGCCTTAATTCAAAATATAGACAAACTTTTAAGTACACAAACCAACATGCCTGTTTACATCGCCAATGCACCACTAGAGTGTGTAGTAAATGGAACTGGAAAAACATTAGAAGATTTAGAAAAATTAAAGACAGTATTAATCAATAGTAGAAGAAAAATATAAAAAAATCATAAAAAGGAAGAAGGGATAAATTATTATGCATAAAAACAAGAAAGGTGAAATAGTTGGAATCATAGTAACAGTGGTAGTATTAATACTACTAGTCATTTTAACCAATACAGAAAATAGTAATTTATCTTATATAGAAAATATTGCCAATAAACTAGTAAATCCGATACAAAATGGACTTACCTATATCAAAAATAGGATCTATGGAAATTCTTCTTTTTTTACCAATATAAATGACTTACAAGCAGAAAACGAAGAACTACAGGCTAGAAATAATGAATTAGAAGAAACCTTAAGAGAATTTGAAACCATAAAAGCAGAAAATCAAACTTTAAAAGAATATTTAGATTTAACAGAAAAATATACGGATTACACAACTGTTGCAGCAGATGTTATCAGTAGAGATATCAGTAATTATTCCAAAACAATTGTCATCAATGCAGGAACCAAAAGTGGGATCCAAGAAAACATGCCAGTAATAGCATCAGAAGGTTTAGTAGGTTATGTAATATCTGCAACTGACTCTACTTCCAAAGTACAAACCATCATAGATTCTTCTAGTAACACCAGCAGCATTTTAAGTTCCTCAAGAGACAGTATTGTTTGTAAAGGAATATTAGAAAACAACACAAACTTAAGAGCTGTATACATCCCAACAGATGCAACAGTAGCACAAGGAGATACGGTTGAGACATCAGGATTAGGAGGTATTTATCCAAAAGGCATCTATATAGGAAAAATTGCACGAGTTGTCAATACATCTAATCTAAATGATAGATATGCCATAGTCGAAACAGCCGTAAACTTTAATAAATTAGAAACTGTACTAGTCATTACCAATTAAAAAATAAAAATAAGGAGATACCATGAAAAAAGTATGTATAAATTTATTATTAATCCTTGCCTTTATCCTTATTTATCTACTACAAGTCAATCTATTTTCCTGGTTTAAAATAGCACGGCGTCATGCCAAATCTATTTGTTATATATATTCTTTTCATAGGCTTATATTACAATAAAATAGCGGGCGTAACCTACGGAATAGCCTGTGGCATATTACTAGACTTATTTATAGGCAGAAAAGTAGGCGTTTCAGCAATCATGTTAGGGGCAGTAGGATTAATAGGAGGAATATTTGATAAAAATTTTTCAAAAGAAAGTAGAATTACCATAATGATTATGGTAATTGCAAGTACCCTAGTATATGAAACAGGAGCTTATCTAATTGGTTATTTCATATATGGATATTCGCTCGAACTACTAAGTTTTATAAAAATACTAGGTATCGAATGTTTCTATAATGTCATCATAACCATTATACTATATCCACTCATGCAAAATTTAGGTTATAAAATAGAAGAGGAGACTAAAGGAAGTAAAATTTTAACAAGATATTTTTAAAATCGAAAATAGGGGAGGTTCATAAATGGGAAAAAGAAGCAGTCTCTTTTCCATTTTTTCTACAGTTGTAAAAAATATAGATAGGTTTCTAAAAAGAAGGTGAAATATTGAAAAAAAGAATAAAAAAAGAGCATACCAATTTTAGATTTAATATAACAATCATCCTTGTCTACATAATAGGAATTATACTAATTAGTAGATTATTTGAACTACAAATTGTCAAAGGAGCAGAATATAGAGAGACATCTAATACCAGACTTTCGCGAGAAAGTGTATTAGAAGCCTCCAGAGGAGATATTGTCGATAGATCTGGAAATGTTTTAGCAACCACAAAAAGTTCTTTTGACTTAGAGCTATATAAAACAAAATCAGATGACAAAACATTAAATCAATGTATCTTAAATTTAATAGAATTATTTGAAGCATATGATGTAAATTATCCAAATGACTTTCCGGTAAATAATGAATGTACAGAATTTACAATAGAAGGAGAAAACTTAACCACATGGCTAAAACGATATAAATTGGAGGAAAATACAACACCAGAAGAAGCTGTGCAATATTTCATCCGTTATTATGAAATTGAGGCAACTAGTATCCAAGAAGCACGAAAAATCATATCCATTCGATATGAAATTACAACAGAAGGATATAGTAGCACAAAATCTTTAGGATTAGCAGAAGATGTGCCACGAGAAGTAGTAGCACAAATAAGTGAAAGAAATTCGGATTTTCCAGGTGTTACCATTACCACAAGAAGTTCAAGACAATATAATTATGATAATCTTGCTTCTCATATCATTGGTTATATAGGAAAAATTAGTGAAACAGAATATAATGAGGCAAGAGATATATACAATAATGATGACTATGTCGGAAGAACAGGAATCGAATCCTTATTTGAAGATTATTTAAGAGGAAAAAAGCGGAAAAGAAGAAATTGAAATGTCAGTAGATGGAACAGTAACAGGAGAAACCATAACAGAAGAGCCAGAACAAGGATCTACCGTAGTATTAACCATTGATTCTAAATTACAAGAAGTTGCAGAAACAGCATTAAGCAATAATATCGAAAAAATTAGAAATGGTGGCTTTTCATCTACTTATGATGCCCAAGGAGGATGTGTTGTGGTAATTGATGTAAACTCAGGAGAAATCCTTGCTATGGCAAGCAACCCTGATTATAATCCAAACGCTTGGGTAGGAGGAATTAGTGTAGCAGATTATAATGAGATCATAGAAAATAATTCTTTATTTAATAAAGCTATATCAGGTTCTTATGCACCAGGTTCCATTTTTAAAATGGTGCCAGCATTAGCAGGATTAGAAACAGGAGCAATTACCACTACAGAAAGAATTAATGACACAGGAGTTTATACAAGATATCGAGATTATCAACCAGTTTGTTGGTATTATACTAGTTATCACAGAGGACATGGATCCTTAAATGTATCAGGAGCAATTCAACATTCTTGTAACTACTTTTTCTATGAAGTAGGTTACCGAATCGGAATCGAAACATTAGACAGATATGCTAGATACTTTGGACTTGAAACCAAAACAGGAATTGAACTTCCAAGTGAGACTGCAGGAACCCTTGCATCTCCAGAAGTAGCAACCAAATTAAATGAAACATGGTCAGCAGGTCAACCCTTAGCAGCAGCTAT
>CALXRJ010000053.1 GCA_944390615.1 uncultured Clostridia bacterium
TAAAAGAAAGAAATAAAAAAGTTGAATTGGATAAAGCATGGGAAACAAGTTGGACTAGAAAGATGTGTATTGGAATATTAACTTATATAGTTGTAGTTCTATATTCACATTTAATAAATAGAATTAGCAATATATGGTTAAGTTCATTAGTTCCAATAATAGGATTTATCTTATCAACATTTTCTTTAAAATTAGTAAGAAATGGAGGAGATATAACATTGAAAGAAATTGAAAGAAGAGTTCTAAAAATTGCAACTTGGAATATAAGTTGTGGCATTCCAGCTGAATGGAGTATTTCTAATGGAATAAAAAAAGAAAAAGATTATAAGAAATTTGGACTATTAGATGAAGTTATTAAAAAAATAAATGATGAAGATATTGATATAATTGGAATACAAGAATCAGTCGCATTTAGAAATGGAGAAGAATCATTTGCACAGATAATAGCAAAAAATACCAGTTTGAAATATTATAAAGAGTTTGAGGTATCAGACTGTCATTTACTAGAAAATAGCAATATTGAAGAGGCAATATTATCTAAATATCCAATAAAAAATTCAAAAAATATAATGTTTCAAAATGTTAATTTATCAAATGTAGCTAAAAATGGTAAAACATATAGACTTTTTGATGATGGATTTATCATGGCTGATATTGAAATAAGTAATCATTTAGAGATAAAATTTATAACAGGACATGCACCTGCTTTTCAAGTTTTTGGAAAGATTCCAGAAGACTACGATTATGTTTATAAAAGATTAGAAGAAAACATAGAAAAATGTATGAAAGAGAATAATAAAATTTTTATAGTTGGAGATTACAATACAGAAAAATTATTAGAATTATTGCCATTTATTAATAGTAACTTTAGAAACTATATAGAAGGTGTAACTTATTTGGAGGGAACTGCAATAGATTATATATTAGCTGAGAAAAATATAAAGTGTTTATCAAATAAAAAAATAGAAAATAAGTCAGATCATTTATTGTGTATTGCTAATTTTGAAATATAAAGCTGCATACTTCTATGAACCACTAATACAGGACAATATGAACTAACTTTACTACAAAGAGAATTTGTAAAAAATGTAGGATATGATATATTACAACAATTTGTAAAATATAGTGATGAAAATTACAAGGTTATTTCTTGGCTAATAAATGATGTAGAGAATCTTCGTCTTTATATCATTGGAGGAAAGCCAGATGGTAGCTATATAGAATCCTTAAAAATTCTTTCTCAATTGTATGATACCTATAAAGAAGACTTAAATAACACAGAAATAACAAAAAATAAAACAGTATTAAAAGATTTATACCGCAGAATGATGATTACTTTATCCTTAACTCATTCAACAAATGTTGGTTTATGGACAGGAGGAATGACCAATAATCCAAATGACCCAAACAACTCAAATGCAATTATTCGTTATGAAATTTATAAGAAAATGCACCAAGAAGGAAAACTAGATAACGAAATATTTGAGTCTCTATCCATTGAAGAAATGCGTTTTGTTATGAACAATATTATTGATGATGAAGAAATCGAATGGCTAAATGCCTACACAACAGAAAACAATAGTAGAAATCCATATAGTTATATAGAATATACTTTTGGTTATGATTATTCAAAAAGCGAATATTATGATTCCGCAAATTTTGAAAAATGGAATAAAAAATACAATTTATCCAAATACAACATAACATACAAAAACGGTTATCCTAAATTATGGATTGTATTTGAAGAAGGTGGCGTATGTGGAGCACTTTCCAAGACAGGGTCCAATATATGGGGTTCTTATGGAGTTCCTTCTAGTGTAGTAGGACAACCAGGTCATGCTGCTTATATCTATTATTCTTTAGATAGCAATGGAAATGGAATTTGGAATTTATACAATGACATATCTGGTTGGCAACAATCTTCTAGAACTGAAAAATTGACAATTCGAATGCCAAATGGTTGGGGAAATGGCAGTTATGCTAGCAAATATCCAGTACCATATATTTTACTAGCACAAGGAGCTTTAAATGATTTTGACAATTATGAAAAATCAGAAGAAATATTATTACTTGTAGATCTTTATCAAGACAATAAAGAAGAATTATACAATATATACAAAAAAGCTCTTGAAGTTCAACCACTTAATTTTGATGCTTGGTATGGATTAGTCAATTTATATAAATCTGATGATACCAAAACAGATGAAGAAAATTATATGCTTGCACAAGAAATAGCAACTAATTTAAAATATTATCCGCTTCCTATGTATGACTTATTGAAATTAATAGAGCCATCTATAAAATCAACAGAATATACAGTAGCATTTAATGTATTATTAACAAAAACATTAATTAAGGCGACAGAAGCGACAAGTGAACAAACCATACAACAAACAGCAGTACGCGAAGTTGCAAATTATTTGTTAGGTAACGTAGATACAGAAGTTGCGACTTTCTCATTTGATGGAGAAAATGCTGGTGCCATTGTACTTGGCAATCGATTTGAGGGAGTAGGTGTTGCTTGGGAATATAGTTTAGATAATAAAGAAACATGGATTCAAACACATGAACACAAATTACAATTGACAGACCAAGAAATAGAAAGTATTACAGCTGAAAATGACATTTTAATCCATATTGTAGGAGCTAATTACGAAGACGAAAATATTTATAGAATCGATATTAGTGAAGGAAAAATGCCAACCAATCTTTATAATAATGACTTGGAAAATAAAATAATTGGTGCAACTGATGCTATGGAATGGAAATATAATCAAACAGATCGTTGGACATCTTTTAACGACCAAACACCAGATTTAACAGGAGATAAGAAAGTATGGGTAAGAGCGAAAGCAACAGGGACATACTTACCTAGTAATGAATTAGCTTATAGTTTTACAGAGGACAATCAATTAGACACACAAAAATATATTTCAATTGATAAATTGTCTGTTTTTCAAGTTTCTAGTGAAGAGCCAGGGCATAATGAACAAGGACAAAATGCAATTGATGGTAATATCAATACCATCTGGCATAGCAGTTGGAATGGAGATGATTCAGAAAGATATATTATCATAGAATTAGAAGAACCAAAATATCTATCAGCTTTACAATATGTGCCAAGACAAATTGGAAACAATGGTAGAATAAAAAATGGACAAATACTGGTAAGCATGGATGGAAAAGATTGGACAGAAGCAGCAACGATAACGAATTGGGCAGATACCCCTGAAGCAAAAATGGTTGTATTTGACGAATCGATAAAAGCTAAATACGTAAAATTAGTGGCAACAGAAAATTATGGAGATGGCAGAGATTTTATTACAGCAGCTATGATTAATTTGTTTGAAGATATCACGAAAGAAGAAAGCGAGATGCCAGTTCCAGATGAAGAGGAAAAAGTAGAAGAGATACTAGAAGAAGCAAGCCTAGATGAAGAGCAAATACCAGAACCAGACGAAATACTAGAAGAAACCTTAATACAAGATCAAGTTGAAATATTACATGCAAAAGAACCGGATATTACGGTAGAAGAAACATTACCTAAAACAGGATTGAATACTAGTATTTTAATGATATTTGGAGTAGGTTTTTTAGTTGTAATTGTTTATTTAAAAATAAGAACAGATAGATATAAAAATTCTACGAATTGATAAAAAATTATCAGACAAGATGTTAAATAATATCTTGTCTGTTTTTTTTATATTTGAAAACTGTAGCTCATATATTCTATATAAGCTACATTCTAAATTATAACTGCTTACCAAAGTAAGCCTTCTCAGTCATCTAATTAAATAGATTTCCTATTAATTAAATGATACTATATTTT
>CALXRJ010000054.1 GCA_944390615.1 uncultured Clostridia bacterium
CAAGCAGACAGCCTGAGAAACTTCCAGTAAGACTGCCCAGTCTCCTTCTTTCCTACAGTCGGAGATAATGGTTTGGCTATTCACTATGGTCAACTTTTCAATTGCTTCCCAAAGTGCTTTTGCGTAACTCATTGTTAAAACCACCTTTACCTCATTTGGGAAAAGCGGGTTTTTTAACATAAGATCTCTGAGTTCCATATAATTTCTGCATCTTTTTGCATCTGCAAAAGTCACATGAAAACGGTATCCTCTGTTACCAACGCCAGGCCCAACCCCGGATTTGGTCGTACCAATAGCGGTTTGACCAGTCTTTGTTCTCTGGTTTTCACACCAGCTGTCCATGGTCCGATCTAAATCGGTTACAACCGCTGCTCTTTCAGCGATCATAATGATATCTCTCTTTTCTTGCGGAAGTTTTTCAGCTTCCTCTAAAAGCCTTATTGGGTCGATTAACATACCCGGTCCTAGTAGCATGATGTCTGCAGTAAGTCCCGCAGACGTTAAATAATGAAAATCATATTTTTTTCCATTTACCACTACTGTATGGCCGGCATTTCCGCTACCCTGGCCTCTTACCGAAAGGATTTTCAGCCCCATTGCTTTATATTTCTCTGCAATGGAATCAACAAGTTTGCCTTTTCCTTCATCTCCGAAATAGCCACCAAAAATGGCTGTTCCGTGTTTAAAAGGCTTAAAGCTCCTCACCCGCTCTATGTCGAAGTTTACACCTTCGTCCATAAAACAAACCTCTGAAAAATTATTTGTTGCTGCCATAAGATTTCCTCCTTTTCTTATGAAAATATAATAAATAATTACATTAATAATTCTTAGTGAAATTATAAAAATTTCACTAATATCAGAATTATTCAATTACTATTTATATCATATATTAGTTGATAAATCAATAGAATTCATGCATTTTACATAATCTTTTGTTTTTAGAATGAAACCTTAAAAAGTAAAAAAATTCCTAGAAATTTTCTAGGAATTTTTTTACTTAGCATAATCTACAACTCTTTTTTCTCGAATGATATTCACTTTTATTTGACCTGGATAATCCATTTCATCTTCAATTCGTTTGGAAACTTCTCTTGCAAGTACCGTCATTTGGTCATCTGAAATTCTATCTGGTTTTACAATAATTCTGACTTCTCGACCAGCTTGGATAGCAAAGGATTTTTCTACTCCGTCGAATGAATCTGCTATTGTTTCTAAGCTCTCTAATCTTTTTATGTAAGCTTCTAACGTTTCACGTCTTGCTCCTGGTCTGGATGCTGATATGGCATCTGCTGCTTGGATTAAAACTGCTTCCATGGTTTGTGGTTCTACATCTCCATGGTGTGCCTCAACAGCATTGATAATTAATGGATTTTCTTTGTATTTTCTTAAAATATCCACACCGATTTGAACGTGAGTTCCTTCCATGTCGTGGTCTAGTGCTTTTCCAATGTCATGTAGTAAACCAGCACGTCTTGCTCGTTTTGCATCTAGCCCTAATTCTTCTGCCATAATTCTGGCTAAATTAGATACTTCTATGGAATGGCTTAATACATTTTGACCATAGCTTGTTCTATATTTTAGTTTACCAAGTAGTTTAATGATATCTGGATGTAGATTATTGACTCCTGTCTCTAAGGCTGCTCTTTCTCCTTCTTCTTTGATAATGGTATTTAGCTCTTCTTTTGCTTTTTCTACCATTTCTTCAATTTTGGCTGGGTGAATTCTTCCATCTTCAATTAATTTTTCAAGAGCAATTCTTGCTACTTCTCTTCTTAATGGATCAAATCCTGATAAAATGACAGCTTCTGGCGTATCATCAATGATTAAATCAATTCCTGTTAGGGTTTCTAGTGCTTTGATGTTTCTTCCTTCTCTTCCGATAATTCTTCCTTTCATTTCGTCATTTGGAAGGTTTACAATTGATACGGTTGTCTCTGATGTATGGTCTGCTGCGCATTTTTGTACAGCATAGGTTATAATCTCTTTCGCATCTTTGGTTGCAGTTTCTTTTGCTTTTTGGTTTAGCTCTCGAATTAATTTTGCTTTTTCTGTCGTGATTTCTTTTTCCAATTCTTTTAGTAAATAGTCTCTTGCTTCTTCCTTGGTTAAAGAAGCTATTTTTTGAAGTTCTTCTACTTGTTGATCATAAATCTTTTTGGCTTCTTCTTTTTGGGTTTCTAGACTTTGATATTCTTTGTCTAAGTCTTGTTCTTTTTTCTCTAAAATTTCAGAACGTTTGTCTAAATTTTCTTCTTTTTGAACCATTCTTGATTCTTGTTTTTGAATCTCGCTTCTTCTTTCTTTAATCTCTTGATCTAATTCTTTTCTGCTATTCATGATTTCTTCCTTTGCTTTAAATATCTCTTCTTTTCTCATGTTTTCAGCTTCTACTTTGGCTAAATCGACTAGTCTTTTAGCTTCTTGCTCTGCGCTTTCTATTTTAGATTCTGCAATCTTTTTTCTGGTTATCATGCCGACAACAATTCCGATTGCTAGTGAGATTAAGAAAGTTGCGATTATGATTAGACTATTCATAATCATACACCTCTTTCTTATTTAATTTTCAATGTGCGAATAAATATATATATTAAAACTTGTCTTTGATTTTATTAGATATATTTTTCTACTTTAATAGTATAACATTTTAATCGAATAACTGTCAAGAGGTAAGAAGCAAAAAGTGAAATTTCCAATCGCTCGTACTTTTGTATTGGTATGATTATGCTACATCTAGGATATAGTCATAATCTTCGTAATTTTCCATATAAGTTTCCATCATTTGGAAAAATCCTTTGGAATGGGTTTTGTATTTTAGATGACAAAATTCATGTAATACTACATATCTTAATATTTGTTTGTCATATTTGATAATTTCTGGATTGATGATGATAGTTTTATTTTTTAGGGTTTTGGCAAATTTGTTTGGAATTCTTTTGATTTCATAGTTTTCTGGTGCTAGTCCTTTTAATAGAATTCTAGTCTCTTCCATTACTTTTTCGATTTCAATTCTTGCTATTTCTTCATACATTTTGTCAATGGCAAGTTTTACAATTTCTGTATTGCCTGTTCTTTTGTATTTATTAGGAAGATATACATGAATGATATTTCCTACTAAATCTAGTTCTGGGTTTTGAATTTTGGTATACATTACTTTTACAGATATAGATTGACCGAATATTTTTACCGTTTTGTGTAAATCTTTTTCTACATTTCTCTTTTTGGTTAATAAATAAATCATGATATAATCCTCCTTCAATGCGTCCATTTGTTTTACAAATTATTGTTCGCTTTTTATGGTATGATTATATAATCATTTTTATTTCTTGTCAATAGTTTTTTGAAAAAAAATCAAAATTTTTGTTCGCTAACTAACCAAACCTTGTAAAATACAGTTGCTATGATTTATTTTTAAATTAGAAATGTGTGACTGAAATAAATCATAACAACTGTACGAAGCAACCTATTGAAAAGCAATTACTTCAAATTTCTTTTACCCCAACATTCTCTTTTCCTACAATCTCCTCAAACACCTCTAAAATTTTATCGGTTAAATAAATTGCTCCACATTTTAAATGATTTTCTCCCTCTTGTGCTTCTACAGCAATATTATTCATCTCTCCTGTAAAATATTTAATCGCTCCTCTTAATTTCTTTTTGGTAGGTTCATCCAAATTCGTAATATTAATACTTAAAATTTTTCTTTTTTGAACCCCAAAATCTGTTATTTCATTGGCAATAATAGAAGTTTTTTCTTCGTCTCGAATACTTAATCTTCCTTTTACTAAAACAATATTTTCTTCCACTAAACTATCTTTGGCTGCCAAATAAGCATTTTCAAAAGCAATCACTTCTGCTGGACCATATAAATCTTCGATTCCTACAAATGCCATAATCCTGTTATTTTTGGTGAATTTCTTTTTCACAGAGGTAATAATTCCTGCCAATTTTACTTCTTGTCCATCTTTAAATTTTACATTGCTTTCATATTGTTCTCTTAATTCTATCTCACTTAGATTTTCCTCATTTTCTGGATTCATTTTACTGTCAATTGCCATTAAATCTTTGGTACTAATGGTTGTTTGCCTTTCAATTTCTTCTCTTAATTTTTCCAATGGATGACCAGATAAATAAATACCAAGCATTTCTTTTTCTTGGGATAGTAATTCTTTTTCTGTGAATTCTTCTTTTTCGATAAAAGTATATTTAATGTCATCCATATTGGTTTCGTTATTTTCCGTTCCTAAATCAAACATAGAGAATTGACCTTCTAGGCCTTTCTTTTTAGCAGATTGAATTGTATCGATAATGGTTTCAAAAGAGGCAAGTAATGTACTTCTGGTTTGTTCAAATTCATCAAATGCCCCTGCTTTTATCAAACTTTCAATACATTTTTTATTCACTGCTTTATCAGCAATTCTTTCACAAAAATCGGTAAAACTTTTGAAACTTCCATTTTCGTTTTTTTCTGCAATAATGGCTTCAATTGGTGCTACCCCTACATTTTTGATACTTCCTAAGCCAAATCTTATGTTTCCATGATCTACCGTAAATTTTAATTCACTGCTATTAATCGCAGGTTTTAGAATATCGATATGTAAAGATTTACATTCATCAATATAAACTGGTACTTTATCTAGGTTTCCTAAATAGCTATTTAGCATAGCTGCCATAAATTCAGAAGGGTAATATGCTTTTAAGTAAGCTGTTTGGTAAGATACTACCGCATAACAAGCTGCATGAGATTTATTGAAAGCGTATTTGGCAAATTCTGCCATTTCGTCAAATATTTTGTTGCTTGACTCTTCATCAATTCCGTTTCTAACACAACCTGGCACGATAACATTTCCTTGTTCATCCACTTGTCCATGGATAAATACTTCTCTTTCTTTTGCCATGACATCTAATTTTTTCTTACCCATAGCACGACGAACTAAATCTGCTCTTCCTAGTGAATAGCCAGCTAAGTCTCGTACAATTTGCATAACTTGTTCTTGGTAAACCATACAGCCATAGGTTACATTTAAGATTGGCTCTAGGCTTGGATGGGTATATTCATATTCTCCTGTTTGTTTTCCTTTGACATAACGAGGAATTTGGTCCATTGGTCCTGGTCTATAAAGAGATACCCCTGCAATTAAATCTTCTAAACAGTCTGGTTTTAGCTCTTGCATGAAGTTTTTCATGCCTTGACTTTCAAACTGAAATACCCCACAAGTTTTTCCTTCTTGCCATAGTTTATATACTTTTGGGTCATTCATGTCTTTGTCAAATTCTACCTCTATCCCTAAATCTTTTTTTACCATTTCTTTGGTGTCTTTGATAACAGTTAGAGTTCTAATTCCTAAAAAGTCCATTTTTAATAATCCTAGTTCTTCTAAGGTTGTCATAACATATTGGGTAGCATTTTGTCCATCTCTTACATATAAAGGAACATAATTATCGACTGGTTCTTTGGTAATAACCACTCCGACAAGCGTGGGTAGAAGTGTTTTTTGGCATTCCTTCTAACGCCATCGATACATCTAAAAGTTTTTTGATTCTTTCATCATTTTCATAAAGATTACGTAACTCTATATTTTGTTCAATTGCTTTTTTTATGGTAATGTGTAATTCATTTGGTATCATTTTGGCGATTTTATCGGTTTCTGGAAGGGAAATGTCTAAGGCTCTTGCTACATTTCTGATAGCATTTTTGGCAGCTAATGTTCCAAAGGTTATAATTTGGGACACATGATCGTGTCCATATTTT
>CALXRJ010000055.1 GCA_944390615.1 uncultured Clostridia bacterium
AAGTTTTTTACTTAAAGATTTTTATAAAAAATATAAATTTATTGCAAATTTTTTATTGAATTTTTATTAGAGTTTCGGGCATTTGAGGTGGTTATTTTACCCAATTTTTACCCAATTTGACATAATAGTGCCATTTTCAAGCATTATTGCAACCAATTTTTAAACAATAAAAAATCACTAAAACCGTTACAGTTCTAGTGATATATGCTTTGGTTGCGGGGGTAAGACTCGAACTTACGACCTTCGGGTTATGAGTTCAAAATTGCCATTATTTTAGATTATTTTAATTTGTTTTTAAGTAGCTCAAAGTATTTGTTTTTCAATGTTTTATTACTTTCTATTACTTTCTACTATTTTCTATTATTTTTAATTCCGTCACTTTTTGGTCACCTCACGGTCACCTGTCAAAATGTTTATTTTATCACATTTTCCATTTTACTAATCTTTAATATTTCACTCTTTTATGTTCAATAATAACACTTAATTACTCGTATTCTGTTTCATCTATTTCTTTATTGTATAATATTCATTTGATATATAGTTGTTTTAGTTGTGTAAATTTGTTATTTATATTTCTTAATGTACTTACTTCATATAGCTATTCTACAATTGATATTGTTATACTATGAAATTTCTTGATTTCTTCTGCTAAATATCGATTCTTCCAATAATATTTTACATAGAAAAAGAGAATAGATTATATATCTACCCTCAATATTTCATATTTTTTAGCTATCTGTTTTTATCCAAATACAACTATATATGATATTGTATTTTTAATCCACCTAAATAGCACAAAGAGTACTACATTTACTGCAAAAGCAATAAATATAATGTTCTGAATTTGCAAATTTAAAAATGTATTACATAAATACTGAATTAAAAATGTGTTTCCTATATAGTTTATACAATATACTGCACTTCCTATCCAACTTGGATTTTTTCCCTTTTCATAAATACTTGATGTTAGAAAAAAGGAAAATAAATGTAATATAGCTCCTCCTATTATAATATTAAAAATATCTGCATATACATTTGAATTAAAATACATTTCATAAGGATTAGGTAAATAGAATTGCCTAATAAGAGCACTTAAAGTATTTACTGTTTTGTACATCTTAATCCTCCTTCATATTATTAGGCATCTATATAAACAGATGCCTATTTTTTATCTTTTTAAAAATTTTTTAATAAATTCAAATCTTCCCTTTTTAGATTTATCTTTATGATACTTTTCTAACCATTCAACTTTGTTTTCTGTTATATAATAATGAGAATAGCATGGTATGCTGAAATTACCTATAGATGGTCTAAGTGTAATTGTTTGTCCATCATAAGTCATTTTCCATCCATATTTTTTGTCTATTGGAGTTACAGTTTTTTCTCCACATCCACAAGCACACTTATGCACAATTACATTGCAATTAATGCAAACATATAGTACCCCATCTTTTAATTTCGAAGGAACAATTTCAACAAACTGAATTCTAAATTTACTAATTTTCACTTATTATTTCTCCCATCTCTAATAAATAAACTTTTTGACATTTACTATTGGCATTTTCATAAATTTTAAAATATTTTTTCCATTCTATAACAGCTATTGCAGCATTTAGTGCATTACACTCTGCAATTTGAATGTTTGTATTATATACATCATCACCATCTTCTTCAAAATCAAGGTATACTGGAATTCTATTATAATTACTTTTATCAAAAATTGTAATTCTTATTTGTCCATTTATGGTGTCATTTTTATTTTGTAATCCCATGCCTGTATCAATAAAAGGTATCTCTTCTGAAACAAGATAGTCTGTAATTGTTTTTCTTGCTGTTCCTGAATCAATACATATAAATACAAAATCCATATCTTTTAATGTAGCAACATTTTCTTCTCTAATAAAACTATCATGTTCTATTATATTTTTATGCACATTTATATACATTTCTTTAAAGTAATTAACTTTTGATATAGTTTTAGGAAATATTTCCTTACTTGCTGCTCCTGGACTTCTAAAAGCATTATGTTGGCAAAATATATCACCATCAATTATATGGATTTCCTTCAAAGTTGTTTTTGAAACCAAATCAAGTATATATGAGCCTGTTCCTCCAAGTCCAATAATTGCTATTTTTTTGTTTAAAATTTTGTTATTACAATTGTCAATGCCTGCTCTTGAAGAATTTGTATCAACATATTGAAATACAGAATTTTCTTCTGTTATTACCTTCTTAAAAGTTTTTGCAGTTACTGAATTATCTTTAGCAATTGCAGGAAAAGATATTATATTAGCATAATTTACAAACTTTTCATAATAGTCCTTATAATTTCCATCTGGTTTATTAGAAAATGAGCGTTTTACATTTATTCCTGCCAAAACAGAATTGGTTTCATTATGTTTTATTTGAACAATTTCTTTTCCATCTAAATCATAAGGTTGTTCTCCTGAAAAGTAGATTACATGGTTACCATTATATTTTGCCTTATCTCCTTCAAAAGCAATACTTGATACTAATGTTCCATAATCTATTTCTCCATTTTGTTTTAGATATGGGATATGGGAAACTATCCCATATCCATTATTTACATCTATTTCATATCCTTCATTTTGAAGTTTTTTCAAATCCTCACTATGATTTATTAGTTCTTGTGACATTTATCCTCATTCCTTTCTTAACCATAACAACTTGTCCTTTTAATAAGAACCCATTTGGCTTATCACTGTTTCCTTTAAAATAAACTACTGTGTAATTTATGGAATCATTGTCTTCATAGTGTCCAAAAGCTAACTCTATAACTTCCTCATATGAAATTTTATCCTTATTTACAATTTTTTCTTCACCATTTACAAATATAGTGATTTCATGCTTGTTTTTTGTTAACATTTTATCGTTAATATTTTCTTGCATTTCTTATCCCTTCTTTCTTTAATTATTCCATCGATTTTGTCTATTGGCACAGAAAAAAGACCTCCTCCCTTAAAAAATTTTAGAAAAGGTCTTTACATTTTATCCGATAAATGTTAAAATTATATCATCGATGGTTCATTATCACTTTTATCCGAGTAAAATGAACCTTTTCTAAGTAGTTAGGTTTTGCCGAACCTAGCTTTTTTTATGTTATTTTTAATAACAAACTATATTATGCTTTCATAAACATATTGTTTGCCACCTGTTGGTGCATCTTCTGTTTTTCTTTTTATTAGTCCTAGTCTAGCTAATGTTGTTGTTCTATTATTAACAACTTGAACTGTTGTATATAATGTATCAGCTAATACTCTTGAATCAGCCTTTTTCTTTTCATATAAAACATCAAGTATTTCTTTTAAACCGTCACTACATTTACCTAGCATTTCATAATCTTTTTCATTTAATAAATTCATACAACATAATTCTTGTCTATCTAATGCAACATTAATATTTTCCCTAACTTCGTTTTTTGCATTTTTTATAATAATGTGTTTACCTTTTAGTTCTGTTTGTATTCTTGAAATTGGAATACATATTAAATCACTAGCTGCTGAAAAATCAATCATTTTAATTTTTTCAAAATCTAATACCAATATATCATCCAAAGATTTGTCCCATTTTTCAAAAATTGTATCTCTATAATTCCTAGCATTTATGTGTCCCCATATAAGCTCTTTATTTATTAGTTCATATAAATTTACTACAAACATAATCTTTGCTCCTTTCTGGTAAATCTGATTTTGTTTACGAGATTATTATACTATTTATTTTTATCTTTGTCAATCATTTTTTTAAATTTATGCAAAAATTTACATGTGTTCCTTTTAAGTCATGTATTACTCTGCTGTCTCTTCTATTTTTTCCGTCCAATATATGTAGATTCATAAAAGCCATCTCTAGAATAAATGTAAAACTCCATTTGCTTTTCTATTGATAAACTATTTAAACAAAAGAAACCATTTCCTCTTCCTTTTTCATCTTCACTACTTATATAATTTTTATTGGTGAAAATATATTGCATTGCTTGTTCATTTGATTTAAAAACCCCTGCATATTTTTTATTTTTTTCTAAACTTTCCTTAATTCCTACTCCATAGTCTGCAATGCTAATCATTAGTTTGGTTTTATACTTTTGCATAGCAAATATGCATCCATTTTCACTGTTACTATGGTCTAATGCATTACCAAATAGTTCTAATAGCAATGTAAATATTTTATTTACTTCATTTTCTTCTGCTCCTTTATTTCTTAGCCAAGAAATTATTTTATCTATAATTGCTTCAACATCTTCTTGACTTTTTATTATCTGGAGTGGGATATAGTCTTTTTTAGAGTCAATTTCAACTTTTCCATGAATTTTAGAGAATATATTTGACCCATGATGTCTTATTTCTGCCACATCTCTTACATGATTAATAAATCCGGAAATATGTAGATAACTCGACACATCAGACTTGTGAGGCATTATTA
>CALXRJ010000056.1 GCA_944390615.1 uncultured Clostridia bacterium
AAAATTGGGTGTGCTGCCAAAGGCGCAAGAAGACCTAAAAGTCAATTAATGGCAGCCACTCAATATCTATGTTTTGGAGATTATTTAATTTACCAAGGAGTTAGTTCATATAATATAAATTCGTGCGAAATAAATGAATTGTTTTATAATATTAGAATAGATTTGGACAAGTTACAATATGCTGCGCATATTACAAAAATTATTAATGATGTTACAGACGAAAACCAAAATACATATAAAATATTGCAGTTATTTTTAAATACTCTATATGTACTTTCTGAGACGGATAAAAACAAGGATTTGACAATATCAATTTTTAAGCTAAAATTAATGTGCCTATTGGGCTTTACACCAATAATTGATAGGTGTTCTGCTTGCCAAAAAAATGATGTTATATTAAATCATTTTAGTTTTAGAGATAATGGGCTAAAATGTGATATATGTAGTAGGCAAGATAAAGGAGCAATTGAAATTTCAGAGGCAACTATGACAGCAATTAAATATATTGTTATGGCTCCTCCAAAAAAGCTTTTTTCATTTAATCTATCAGAAGAAAGCATAAAAGAGCTGGAAATTGTTAGTAAGGTATTTTTAAACGAGAAGCTTGATAAAGAGTATATTTTTGAGAAAATATTTTAGAAAAAGAGAAAATAAAAATGATATTGTAAAACATAGCGTTTGCTATTTAGACTGATTTTTTAAAACGTTTGTTTTGAAGAATATTTAATAAAGTAAAAGTAAATAGTCAAACAGTAGTAAAAACAGTAAAGAACAAGCAATTTGTACATTAGCAAAATTTGACATAAAAGGCAAAGTGTGATATACTAAATCAGCTTAAGAAGAACGGTTATATAAGGAGAATGAAAATGGAACAGGTAATAAAGTTTGGAATAGGTTTTGTTACAGGTAGACCTAATGTATGTAAAGTAATAAATAATACATATGAAAGGTTGATTAACCAATTTAAAGATTCGGACAAAAAGGTAGAACTGACAATATTTATATTGTTTGACTTGGGCTACCAATTCACTACAAGAATTGATTTCTATGGAATAATACCAAATGTATATAAAGACATAAAAGTAAAATATATTACACCAGAGGATATGGAAGAAGAAAAAAAGAAATTGATTGGAAGAGAAATTCTTACAAAGCAAGAAACAGAATTATTTTTTGGACACGGACACGCAAAAGGTAGAAATACTCTTATGTATTATGCTCAAAAAAGTGGAATGGATTATTTATTATTTTGGGATGATGACGAATATCCAGTAGCAGTTATGAAAGATGAAAAAACAAATGAACTTACTTGGAAAGAACAAGACAACATTGCAATGCATCTTAAATATATACAAGATTCAGACATTACAGTAGGATATCATTGTGGATATATTTCTCCAATACCGTATGTGGAGCTTAATAAAGATATTGACGAAGAGCTGTTTAAACAATTTATTGAAGGAATAAGCAACGAAGTTGTTTCTTGGGAGTCAATAAAACAAAAATTTAAAGAAAATGGCGGAATAACATATGCAGACCCTAAAATAGCAAATGGAGAGGGAGCATATGTTCAAAAAGACGAAGGAAAAGGCAATTGGGTAGTAGGTTCTACACTATGTTTGAATTTAAATCACATAGATAAGATACCAGCATTTTATAACCCAGAAGGAGCTAGGGGAGAAGATACATTTTTCTCTGTTAACTTAAAAAATTCAAAAATAGTTAAAGTGCCGGTATATCAGTTTCACGATGGATTTTTAAAATACACAAGTGTAGGAAGACAAAAATATCCAAAGACATTAAAAAAAATCAAGGCTACTGACGAAGAGGTAGAACAAAGATTTTTAAAGGCATCAAGAGGATGGATAAAATATAAACCTTTGTTAATATACGTAACAGATCCAGAACATTATAAAGAAAAAATAAAGGATAATTACGAAAAATTAGAAAAAAGTATACCAGAAATAAATAAGTTGTTTAATACTGATGTATTTGACACATTGCTTACAGATTTAGAAGACTATGACAAAAATGTTAAGAAAAATTATAACGAATTTATTAGCACAAATGAAATTTGGAATAAATTAAAAAATATATAGGAGCAAAATCTATATATTAATAAAAAAGAATGGAGTTGAAGAATAGTGCAGTATATGCGTTACTGATTTTACTATTTGTAATGCATTATATTGCCAATTATGTAAAAGATAGGATTGGTAAAAATGTATAAAATTAAAAAGTTTGAAGAAAGATACAACGAAATTGTAAATAATTTTGTTGCATCAATATTTGTTGAGGAATTTAATTTCGAAAAATATAGAGAAAATATATTAACTTATAATAATATGAATTATGCTAAAAGTGGCGGACTTATGTGGATAGCTGTTAATGAAAAAGATGATGTTATTGGAACAATAGCAATTATGAAAAAAAGTAAAAAAAGTGCAGAACTAAAAACTTTTTATGTAGACAACAATTATAGAGGCAATGGAATATCAAAAAAATTGTATACCACAGCGATAGAATATTGCAAAAAAATACATATAAATAGAGTATGTTTAGGTACTTATGAGAGAATGGAAACAGCTATTCACTTTTATAAAAAAAGAGGATTTAATGAGATAGAAGCAGAACGTCAAGACGAAGACGAAGATGCAAAATTCTTTGAAATGTATATTTGAAGAGATGCTTTGGTATTTTAGAAAGTAAAATTTGAAATAAAAATTTTATTTTCTAAAATACCTAAAAAGCACTATAATTAGTA
>CALXRJ010000057.1 GCA_944390615.1 uncultured Clostridia bacterium
TAATTAGCCTAATTGCTTCATCTTCATCTTTTACATTTGGTGCAAAACCACCTTCATCTCCAACTGCTGTAGATAATCCTTTTTCTTTTAATACTTTCTTTAAGTTATGGTAAATTTCTGCTCCCATTCTCATACATTCTGTGAATGATTTTGCTCCAACTGGCATGATCATAAATTCTTGTATGCTTAAAGTAGAGTCTGCATGTTTTCCACCATTCATGATGTTCATCATTGGTGTTGGAAGTGTTTTGGCATTTATTCCACCAATGTAATTATATAATTCCATTCCTAATGAAGCTGCTGCTGCTTTTGCTACAGCAAGTGATACACCAAGTGTTGCATTAGCTCCTAATTTTCCTTTATTTTCTGTTCCATCTAATTCGATTAATGTTTTATCTAAAGTTACTTGATCATAAGCATTCATTCCAATGATTTTTTCTCTTATGATGGTGTTTACATTTTCTACTGCTTTTAATACACCTTTTCCTAAATATCTTTCTTTGTCTCCATCACGTAATTCAACTGCTTCAAAACTTCCTGTTGAAGCTCCTGATGGTACCATTGCTACACCTTGGCTTCCATCTTCTAATACAACTTCTACTTGTACGGTTGGATTTCCTCTTGAGTCTAATACCTCTAATCCTCTTACTTCATCAATTTCTAAATATTCTTTCATTTTGAAATTCCTCCTTAAAAAATTTTTTATTTATTTTAAAATTTGATTTTTATTTTTTTCTTCTTCTTGACGTCTTTTTTCTTCCTCTTTTTTTGCTTTTTCTTGACGTTTTTTGTTTCTTTTTTCTTCTAGTTCTGCTGCCTTTATTTCTTGTTCCTTTTGTTTTTCTTGGGCAGCCTGAATTTCTCTGTCAAAACCAACTACATTATTCATATTTTTTAAATACATGCCTGTTTGATATTCTTCTTTTTTTACCTTTTCTATTTTATCACTGTTTAAATATTTTTCCAGAATTTTTCTATCTTCTTTTATTTCTCCACCAATATGTAGGTAGTTGTATCTCCATATAACATGTCTTACATAACTGGCATATTCTTCTTGACTGATTTTATTGTAACAGAATTC
The DNA here is from genome assembly GCA_944390615.1 of uncultured Clostridia bacterium. Classification (GTDB taxonomy): domain Bacteria; phylum Bacillota; class Clostridia; order TANB77; family CAG-508; genus CAG-269. The sequence continues at coordinate 1,082 of CALXRJ010000057.1, forward strand.
TACTTTAAATCTACAATTGGCTATCGATATGGTAAGATTTGTCCATAAGTCTTGTTCTGTATCGATAAAATCTTGTCTTAGGTCTTTTATGGTTTGATATAAAACATCTACCATTTTTAAATATTCTGTTTCATTGATGTTGAATTTTTTTGGTACTTCATATACATTAACTGGTTTCTTTTTTAGTAATCCTTTTGGTAAATAATAAAAATACATTTCTCCTGTTTGAACATCTCCAGGTCTGTCAACTACAGAGGCATATAAATATATTTCTTCCCATTTTTCTGGTATTAAGTCAAACAAACAGGTCTGAATTTTTTCGTATTTATCTCTCATGTTCTTTGTAGTTCTTAACATTCTTTTTCTGCGCTAATATGATAAAATATTAACGTTTCCCCTTTCCTTTTGACAAATTTTTATATTTATTTGCTTTTTGTTTGTTATTTTTCAATTAAACTTTCCCCTGTCATTTCTTCTGGTTTTTCAATTCCCATTAATTCTAACATGGTTGGCGCAATATCTGCTAGTTTTCCTTCTTTTAATTTTACATTTTCTTTTTCTGATATTAAAATAAGTGGTACTAAATTTGTTGTATGAGCTGTATGAGGTTCTCCTGTTGTATAGTCAATCATTTGCTCCGCATTTCCATGATCTGCTGTTATAATTAAATTTGCTTTTTGTGGTAAAATGCTATCCATTACTTTTTGTACACATTCATCTACTGTTTCTACTGCTTTTATGGCTGCTGTTAAACTTCCGGTATGTCCTACCATGTCTGGATTTGCATAATTTAATATGATGCAATTATATTTTTTGGAGTTAATTGCCTCTACTACTTTTTCAGTTACTTCATAAGCACTCATTTCTGGTTTCATGTCATAGGTTTCTACTTTAGGAGATGGAACTAGTATTCTATCTTCTCCTTCATATTGTTTTTCTTCTCCTCCATTAAAGAAGAAAGTAACATGAGCATATTTTTCTGTTTCTGCAATTCTAAGTTGTTTTCCACCATTTTTGCTAACCACTTCTCCTAAGGTATTTTGAATTGGTTCTTTTTTAAATGCAATATGAACATTTGGCATGGTTTCATCATAACTTGTGAAACATACAAAATATAAATTCATTTTCTTGGTTTCAAATTCTTTAAATTCTGGGTCTACTAAGCTACGTGTGATTTGTCTTGCTCTGTCTGGTCTAAAGTTGAAAAAGATAACAGAATCTCCATCTTCAATGGTAGCTACTGGCTTATCTCCATTGGTAATAACAGTTGGCTCTACAAATTCATCAAAAACTTCTTTTTGGTAAGAACTTTCAATGGCATTGATACTAGAACCTGATTTTAGGCCTTCTCCATTTACCATAGCTGAATAAGCTTTTTGAATTCGGTTCCAACGTTTGTCTCGATCCATGGCATAGAATCTACCAGATATGGTTGCAATTTTTCCTACCCCTTTTTCTTTCATTTTTTCTTCTAATTCTTGTATATAATTTTCTGCTGATGCTGGTGGGGTATCTCTTCCATCTAGGAAACAATGAACATAGACGTCTTCAAAGTCTCTTCTTTTTGCCATTTCTAATAAACCATATAAATGTCTGTTATGACTATGAACACCTCCATCAGAGACTAAACCTAAGATGTGAAGTTTGGAATTGTTTTTTTTGCAATTTTCGATTGCAGCAACAAATTCTTCATTGGTGAAGAAGTCTCCATCTTCAATGGATTTGGTAATTCTGGTTAATTCTTGGTATACAATTCTTCCAGCTCCTATATTAGTATGGCCAACTTCTGAATTTCCCATTTGTCCTTCTGGAAGTCCTACTGCTAATCCACTTGCTGCAATTTTGGTACAGGGATATTTTTTCATTAGTTTATCAATATTAGGTGTATTGGCTAATCTTACTGCATTTCCTTCTTGATTCGGATTATCTCCAAAACCATCTAATATCATTAGCATTGTTAATTTGCTTTCCATAAAATTGCTTCCTTTCTTTTTAATTTTCCTATTTTTATTGAAATATATTTATTCTGTTTTTGCTTCTTCTATCATTTGTTGGTATTTTTTGTCTTTTTTGATTACGATATTGTTGTTTTGGCAAAATTCTTTTAAATCGATATAACAATCTTCTAAAATATTTACCTTGGCTTTTTCATCTAGGTAACACACTTGCTTTATCTGATAGATTCCTTCTTTGCTTAGTGTTAATATCATGATGGTTTGTTCTTCTAAAGAGACCATCCAATATTCTTTGATTCCAAATTTTTGGTATAATTGTAGTTTATCCATTCTGTCATGTCTTGTATTAGATGGTGATAAAATTTCAATTGCTAAGTCTGGTGCTCCTAAGATGTTTTTTTCTGTAATTTTGTTTTGGTCACAGATCACCATGATGTCTGGTTGTACGACATTGTATTCTTTTTTGTTGTCGATTGCGCCTGATAATTTAACATCTAATGGTGCAATAAATACTCTACATTTTTTTCCTTTTAAATAGGTTTTAATTTGAAATGCAATTTCCATCAATATATCTTGATGGGATACACTTGGACTTGCCATTAAATATGGCACTCCATCAATTAATTCATATCTTTTGTCATCGTCAAACTCTAATAAGTCTGCATAAGAAATTTTTTCTGGTTCTAAATCCATTGCTAAGTTGTGGTTCATTTTTTCTTTCCTCTCTTTCTCCATTTGATTTAGCCCCTCCTTATTATTATTTGCCCAAATATGAATCCATTTAACCTAAAGATTTATTTCGTAAATTTATTCTATACCCCATGTGCTTATTTGTTGTAATTTACTATTTTTTCGAAACTTTCTGCCTTTAAGCTTGCTCCACCAATCAAGCCTCCATCGATGTCTGACATTTCTAATAATTCTTTGGCATTTTCTGGTTTCATACTTCCACCGTATTGTATTATAACTCTATCTGCCACGTTTTGTCCATAGATTTTGGCAATTTTTTCTCTTATTTTTTGACAAGCTTCATTTGCATCTTGACTTGTAGCTGTTTTTCCTGTTCCAATTGCCCAGATTGGTTCATAAGCAATGATGGTATTTGCTACTTGTTCTTGTGTTAGACCATCTAATGCTTTTTGTGTTTGACCTGTTATAATTTCAAATGCTTTTCCAGATTCTCTTTCTTCTAAAGTTTCTCCAACACATACGATTGGTTTTAAGTTATTGGCAAATGCTGCTTTTATTTTTTTGTTTACGGTTTCATCTGTTTCAGCAAAATATTGTCTTCTTTCTGAATGTCCGATGATGACATATTCTACACCAATTGCTTTTAACATTTTTCCGGAAATTTCTCCTGTGTAAGCTCCTTTTTCTTCAAAATGCATATTTTGTGCTCCTATTTTAATGTTGGTTCCTTGTGCAGTAAGCAAACTATAAAATAAATCTGTATAAGGTACACAAAGAACAACTTCACAATCTGCCTCTTTTACCATTGGAGCTAAATTTGTTATCATGGAAATTGCTTCATTAGGAAGCATATTCATTTTCCAGTTTCCTGCGATTACTTTTTTACGCATAAAAATTTCTCCTTTTTCTTTTTATTTTTTATCTTATTTGTCTAATAGAGCTTCAATTCCTGGTAATTTTTTTCCTTCTAAGAATTCCAATGATGCTCCTCCACCAGTTGATATGTGGGTCATTTTTTCAGCTAATCCTGCTTTTTCTACAGCCGAGGCTGAATCTCCTCCTCCAATTATTTTAATAGCATCAATATTTCCTAGGGTTTTTGCAATTTCATTGGTTCCTACGGCAAATTGGTCAAATTCAAATACACCAAGTGGTCCATTCCATACGATTGTTTTGGCATTTTGTAGTTCTTGTGCATATAATTTTATGGTTTCTTCTCCAATATCTAAACCTTCCCAACCATCTGGTATTTCTGTAAATTTTACTGTTTTGCTTTCTGTGTCTGCTTTAAATTCTTTACCTATTTTGGTATCAACAGGAAGTAATAGTTTTACACCTTTGTTTTTGGCTTTCTCCATTAGTTCTAAAGCTAAATCACATTTATCTTCTTCACAGATGGAATTTCCTACGTTATATCCTTGTGCTTTGAAAAATGTATATGCCATTCCTCCACCAATTAATAAAGTATCTACCTTTTCTAACAAATTGTCAATTACGCCGATTTTATCGGATACTTTGGAACCTCCAAGTATTGCCACAAATGGTCTTTCTGGATTTTCTAAGGCTTCTCCTAAAAATTTAAGTTCTTTTTCAATTAAAAATCCAGATACAGCTGGTAAAAAATGTGCTACTCCTTCAGTAGATGCATGTGCTCTATGTGCTGTACCAAAAGCATCATTGACAAATACTTCTCCAAATGAAGCAAGCTCTTTGGCAAAATTTAAATCATTATCGGTTTCTTCTCTATGGAATCTTACATTTTCTAGTAATAAGATTTCTCCATTTTTTAAATTTTGGGCCTTTGTTTTTGCATCTTCTCCAATGACATCATTTGCCATAATCACTTCTTTTTCTAGTAATTTGGATAATTCTTTTGCTACTGGTTTTAAAGAATATTCTGGTTTAAATTCTCCTTTTGGTCTTCCTAGATGAGAGCATAATACTACTTTACAATTTTGTTCTAATAAATATTTTATCGTAGGCAAAGCTGATACAATTCTTCTGTTGTCTGTGATATTTTGATTTTCATCCATTGGTACATTGAAATCACATCGAACAAGTACTTTTTTATCTTTTAAATCGATATCTTTTACGGTTTTTTTATTCATAACAAAACTTCCTTTCTAAAAATAAAAGCCAGGCGGTAACAAGGTTTTCCCGCCACCCTCTAGCTTTTTTTATTTTATCCTAATTCTGCAAAATATTTGATTGTTCTAACCATTTGGCTAGTATATGAATTTTCGTTATCATACCAAGAAACTACTTGAACTTGATATAGGTCATCTCCTATAGGCATACACATGGTTTGTGTGCTATCAAATAAAGAACCATATCTCATTCCAATTACATCAGAAGATACTAATAATTCTTCTGTATAACCATAAGATTCGTTTGATGCTGCTTTCATAGCTGCATTGATAGATTCGGTTGTGATATCTTTTCCTTTTACAACTGCTGTTAAAATGGTGGTAGAACCGGTTGGAACAGGAACACGTTGTGCAGAACCAATTAATTTTCCATTTAATTCTGGAATAACTAAACCAATTGCTTTGGCAGCTCCGGTAGAATTTGGAACAATATTGATAGCTGCTGCTCTTGCTCTTCTTAAATCTCCTTTTCTATGTGGTCCATCTAATATCATTTGGTCACCTGTGTAAGCATGGATGGTTGACATGATTCCTGATTGGATTGGTGCATAATCATTTAGGGCTTTTGCCATTGGTGCTAAGCAGTTTGTTGTGCAAGATGCTGCTGATATAATTTTGTCTTCTGGTGTTAATGTTTTTTCATTTACACCATATACAATAGTAGGTAAATCTTTTCCTGCTGGTGCTGAGATAACTACTTTTTTAGCTCCTGCATTGATATGAGCAGTTGCTTTTTCTTTGCTAGTATAAAAACCTGTACATTCTAGTACTACATCTACTCCAATTTCTCCCCATGGAAGTTCATTTGCATCTGCTTTTGCATATATTTTTATTTCTTTTCCATCTACTGTTATCGAATCTTCTCCTGCCACTACTGTGTCTGCCTTTTCGTATCTTCCTTGTGCTGAATCGTATTTTAGTAAGTGTGCAAGCATTTTAGGACTTGTTAAATCATTGATAGCAACTACTTCATATCCTTCTGCTCCAAACATTTGTCTAAATGCTAGACGTCCTATACGTCCAAAACCATTAATGGCTACTTTTACTGACATAAAAAATTCCTCCTTTAACATACTATGTAGGTATGTTTTTACTTTTTTGTTATTATTTCCCTTTTCGGGCAAGTTTATTCTATAACATTCCATAAAATATTTCAAGTCTTTTTCGTAAAAAAGTTAAAATCATCTTTTTTACATAATTTGTTGTCTATTTGTCCTTTTTCAACAAATTTTGCATTTTTCGTGTAGTATAATTTATGGCAAGGATGTTGTCCTTCGAAAGGAGGTGAATATCGTGCATCTAAATTGATTTATTTCAATGATAAAAAAACAGGCATTTACACACAACAAATGCCTGTTTTTTGATAAATTTAATTATCTAGGATTCTTTCGAATATCATGCATCTAATGATATATCTATATTATAAATTTTAAATTTTGCAATAGTTTTCTTGAAATTTTCCAAAAAATCGTTCAACAAAATTCGACATTATTTTTTTCTTTTTACACGGATATCCCCAAAAAGCTCTTCTTGCTCTGTTTCTACTTTACTTCTTCTCGACAATTCTAGTAACCCAGAAAAAGCAGTTACCACTTCTTGTTTATTATGTTTTTGCAAGGAAAATAATTTGTTAAATATAAACGTTTTGTTTTTAATTAATTCTTTAAACATTTCCTTTACTTTATCAACTACTGTATAAGTATCTGTTATTGCTATTTTATTTATATTTTTAGCATTTTCATTTACTTTTTCTTGATTTTTCGTCCATAGTTTTTGATATAGTTCTGGAATTATATTTTTATCATATTCATCTTCTATTTTTTGTTTTGGAAGTTCTATGTTTTCTGGTGATTTATAAAATCGTTTGGAATAAATTTCAAAGTTTTGTCTTAAAACTGCTGTTATATCTTTGTATTTTTTATATTCGATAATTCTTCTAATTAGTTCGTCTTCTGAAATTTCTTCCGCTTCTTCTTGTTTGTTTGGAAGAAGTTTTTTAGATTTGATATATAAAAGCGTAGATGCCAAACTTAAAAATTCACTTGCAATTTCTAAATTTAATTCTTGTGCCTTATTTAAGTATTCCATATATTGGTCTGTTATTTCATCTAGCTTTATGTCATAAATATTCATTTTATTTTTTTCGATTAAGTTACATAACAAATCTAATGGGCCTTGAAAATTGTCTAGTTTTATGGCATATTTGTTTGTTTCTAATGTTAATAAATTTGGCATCCTATTTCTCCTTCTTATTCATCATGATTGTGATCTTCATTTTCGTCTATCGTTGATTCAAAAAATATTTCTTTATTTTCCTCATCTTTTATTTCTTGTCTTTTTTCTCTTAATTCATTCATAGCTAAGTTGATTCTTCCTTGATTGTCGATATCAATT
>CALXRJ010000058.1 GCA_944390615.1 uncultured Clostridia bacterium
GGAGAGCAAAATGAAAAAATAAAAATGGCTAAAAAGCTATTAAAATTAGAAATGCCAATAGAGCAAATAGTTGAAATAACAGAATTATCAGAAGAAGAAATTAAAAAGTTAAAATAACAAGTTTAAACGAAGCCAAAAGGACCCGGTCCTTTTGGCTCTTTAACTTTCAATATATAACGCCTTAGCAATAAAAGGCACAACCTCATCAAAATTATACCAACCAGAACTTTTGCTATCATCTTCAAGACCGGTTAGGATTAGAAACATAAACCATATCATCACCATCTGTTGCCAATAAAACCATATAATGAGAAGAAGTTGTCCAACGGTTTTCTGAAGGTTTATTCCATACACAAATTAAAATAGGTCGATTCGTCTCTAAATGTTCCATTAAAGCATCTTTTGCTAAATGAGTGCTATCATAATAAAAATCAGAATTTTCAATTCCAAAAGTTTCTTCTAATTCTTGTGACATATTGTTATAATCTAAAACAGGAGCATATTTTTTTCTAAGGTCTTCTGGGGTATCACTTTTACCATAACCACTTAAGATAATCGCAAGAGATGTAATTCCACAACCATTTTCTGCCATGGTACCACCCCAATAGGTAAGATTTGCCCAAGAAGCATTACCATTTTGTTTATATTCTTTATAAGTTTTTTTGTCTTTATCTGTGGTAGTAAAACTAGTAAAATAGCCATCTTGATTATCTACCGATTGTTGCCCAACTCCTAAATATTTATCATTTTTATCTTGTTTAATCGTTTTATAACCAGAATGATTTGATAAATTTATAAAAGAATTGGTATCAAAATTTACAGACAAATTGCGTAAATACATGATTAAAATTAGAATCAGTATAAAAAATAGTAACTTTCTTTTATTTAATTTTTTCGTTTTTCTTTTCATCCAAAAACGCCTCCAAAAACAAAAATCATAATAGCTTAAAAAGCTTAATTTCATTATACAGAAAAAGAAAGAAAAATACTTTAAGAAAAGATTAAGGTTATCTTAAAATTTTCTTATGATTTCGGAACCAAAAAGACCCGGTCCCAATGGTTCAGGGAGCCATTGGAACCGAGTCTTTTTGGCCCCGATTTTACATAAATAAAACAGAATTGGGTATATTTTAATAGAAAGAAATATCCAAAATAAATTGACGAGAAAGCTTACAAGATATATAATAGCTTTAATAAAAGAGAAAGGAAGCAAAAAAATGGAATTATTCGTTGGATTACTGATACCATTTTTAGGAACTGCACTCGGAGCTGGAATGGTATTTCTCATGAAAGACAAAATAAACCCCAAAGTAGAAAAACTACTCTTAGGATTTGCATCAGGTGTCATGGTAGCAGCATCTGTATGGTCTTTGATGATTCCATCCATTCATATGGCAGAAGAGCAAGGGAAAATAGCGTGGATGCCAGCAGCTATCGGCTTTTTATTAGGTGTTGTATTCTTATTGATATTAGATAGTGTGATACCACATTTACATTTAAAAAGTGAAAAACCAGAAGGAATGAAAACCAAATGGAAAAAAACAACGATGATGGTATTTGCTGTAACACTTCATAATATACCAGAAGGAATGGCAGTTGGTGTTACTTTTGCAGGAGCCTTACTTGGAAATACAGGAATAACCATGCTTGGAGCAATTACTTTAGCCGTTGGAATTGCCATTCAAAATTTCCCAGAAGGTGCTATTATTTCTATGCCACTAAAAGGGGAAGGAATCTCAAAACTAAGAGCATTTGCTTATGGAGCTTTATCAGGAATTGTAGAGCCTTTAGCTGCTATCCTTACGATACTACTTACTAGTACCATTGTTCCGATTTTACCTTATTTATTATCTTTTGCAGCAGGAGCAATGATTTATGTAGTAGTAGAAGAACTAATACCAGAAGCACAAGAAGGAGAACATTCTAATATTGGAACCATTGGAGTAGCGATTGGTTTTGTTATTATGATGATTTTAGATGTTGCTTTAGGATAAAACGAAAAAATTTATGATTTTTAATTTATCCATAGAATATATTTTTAAAAAGGAGGAAATAAAATGGAAGTTTTACAAGTAACAACCAAAAATTTTGAAGAGGAGGTATTAAAAAGTGAAAAACCAGTTCTAATTGATTTTTACGCCGATTGGTGCGGACCATGCAAAATGTTGTCACCGGTTATGGATGAAATTGCACACGAAACCGAAGAAATAAAAGTTGTAAAAATCAATATAGACCAAAACAGAGATTTAGCACTAGACTATGATGTTATGTCAATACCAACGGTAGTTTGCATAAAAAATGGAAAAGAAGTAAACAGAATCGTAGGATTAGCAGATAAATCAGAAATATTAAACTTAATCCAATAAGAAAGGTAAGAAAATATGTTAGATTGTATCATAATCGGAAGTGGACCAGCAGGAATTTCTGCTGGTTTATATATGGTAAGAGCAGGTTTAAAAATTTTAATCATTTCCAAATCGGAAAATGCATTAGAAAAAGCAGAAAAAATTGAAAATTATTATGGTTTTGAAAATCCAATTACGGGAAAAGAATTAATTCAAAATGGCATCCATCAAGCTAAAAGACTTGGAATTGAAATTTTAGAAAAAGAAGTAGTAGCAATAAAATTTTCAGATGATAATTGCTTTGAAATTACAGCTATTAAACAAAATACACAAGAAAAATACAAAGCTAAAAATATTATCTTAGCAACAGGAGTGAGTCGAAATAAATCCAATATCAAAGGACTCAAAGAATTTGAGGGACGAGGAATTAGTTATTGTGCTGTATGTGATGCAGCGTTTTATAAAGATAGAGATGTGGCTATTCTTGGAAGTGGAGATTATGCCATGCAAGAAATGAAAGAATTACTACCAATTGTCCGTTCTGTAACTTTACTTACCAATGGCAAAGAATTTACGAAAAAAATGGATTCCAAAGTTCAAGTTAATACTAAAAAAATAAAACAAATACATGGAAATCGAAGAGTAGAGGAAATCGAATTCGAGGATGAAACAAGCCTAGAGATAGATGGTATATTTATTGCAGAAGGAGTAGCAAGTAGTGTTGATTTTGCCAAAAAAATAGGAGCTAAAGTAAATGGCAATTATATAGTTGTTAATGAAAAAATGGAAACAAATGTGCCAAACCTATATGCTTGTGGAGATTGTACAGGAGGAATTTTACAAATAGCCAAAGCAGTTTATGAAGGAATGGTGGCAGGATTAGAAATCATCAGTAAATTAAAGAAATCTTAATAATTTATCTATTTTTTCTTAATAAAATACGTGCTATAATAAAGGCGAAAGGGAGATGTACCATGTATAACATATTAGTCGTAGATGATGATAAAGAAATTGTAAAAGCAATTGAGATTTATTTAGAAAGAGAAAATTATCAAATTTTGAAAGCCTATAACGGAGAAGAAGCATTAAAACAATTGAAAGAAAATGAAATCCATTTAATTTTATTAGATATTATGATGCCAAAAAAAGATGGAATAGAAACTTTAACTGATATCCGAAAAGAAAAAAATATTCCCATCATCTTATTATCTGCAAAGTCAGAAGATATTGATAAAATCCATGGTTTAAATATGGGGGCAGATGACTATATAACCAAACCCTTTAACCCAGAAGAATTGATTGCAAGAGTAAATGCCATAATTCGAAGATATACCAATTTTGGAGAACATAAAGAAAAAAAAGGAATGATAAAAAATGGAGGGCTTGTGATTGACGATGATTTAAAACAGGTTTCCATTGATGGCAAAAAAATAAAACTAACACCAACGGAATATAATATTTTAAAATTTTTAACGGAAAATAAAGGAAAAGTATTTTCCATAGAAGAAATTTATCAAAATGTATGGAAAGATGAGTATTACGCAGCAGATAATGTAATAGCAGTTCATATCAGACATATTAGAGAAAAAATCGAGATCAATCCAAAAGAGCCTCGCTATTTAAAAGTTATATGGGGTGTTGGATATAAGGTGGAGGTAGTATGAAGAAATCAAGTTTAAGCAAAACCATTTGTTATATTTTTATTCCTATTTTT
>CALXRJ010000059.1 GCA_944390615.1 uncultured Clostridia bacterium
GGTGCAACTAAAGTGAAGCAAAATACTAGTAATATAGCTATATTGCTTAAGTTTTCACCAAAAGTTGCTTGGAATAATTGATATAAAACATACATAACTAATACAAAGATTAATCCAGAAACAGGAACAATATATCTTAAAACATTCCAAGGGGAAGCAAGAGATGTTATGATAAAAAAGAATATCGTTGGAATGGCTATTATTTTTAAAATTTGTTTACTTTCTTTTCTAATTTTTAAATTGTCTTTTTTAAATATCTTAAGATAAAAAGCAAGTCCTAGGATAAGAATAACTATCATAGGTAGTAAATTGTTAAATCCATAATAATTTAGATTGTATATTTGTGCCAACATTCCTTTTAGCATTTCCGGAATATTTTCAAGTTTACTAATAACCCCTTGTCCTCGATAGCCAAAAAACATATGGGTAATGACATGTCTAAATATAATGAGAGATACGATACCTGCTATTAGCATAGTAAATGTATAGGCTATCGCCCAATTTTTCTTTTTTTCTTTTAGGTATTTGATTAAAAATAGCAAATATAATATGCCTAAATAAAAGTAATAATAATAATGGGTAAGTGAACCTGCTAAAGCGGAAAGTCCTATTGCTACGAATAATTTTGGATTGATTTTTTCACTTTGTAATAATTTTATGTGCAGAAAAGTAGTTATCAATATATTGAGTGTAGCAAGTGCATACATTCTAATATAGACAACATTACTTAAGGATGCCAGTATGATTGAAGACATAAAGGCTAATAGCATGGCTTTTATTTCTTTGTTTTTTTCGGTTTTTAACAGTTCTTTTAAAATGAAATACATAAAAATAGTAATAAAAGCATAGATAATGATATTTAAAACAATGCCAGACCATTGGGAAAAATGCCCCTTTGTAAAGTTCATAGCAAGCTTTAGCAATAAATAGTATAATGGTGGATGTACATCGTTTTTTTGATTTTCGTAAACTGGTTTAAAATCAAAAACTTCGTCCTCTTGTATAGATAAATAATCTTCATAATATTGTTTGGTATGCCAAGTATCAAAAAAATCTTCATTGTTTTGTATATCGATTTTATCATAATTGGCTAGTCCAAAAGAATAGGCTTCGTCAATATGAAGATAAGATTTTTGTGTGCCTACCCATACATATAATATTGTTTGTATGATTAAAAAAATGGCTAGTATAATTTTGCTTGTCCTTTTCATATGAATCCCCTTTTTATCGATTTAATGCTACGTTTTTTTCTATTCTACTATATTCGAAAAAAAATAGCAAGATTTTTTCTTGCTATTTCCAAAACTTATACTTTAATCTCTGTATCGATATCTTGGATAAAATCTTGATATTTTTCCGTTACATGATTTACAACCATTTCTACAAATTCTTCTACCTGTTTGGCAGCTCTTCCACACAAATGAGTTGGGTCAAGAGCTTTTTCGATTTCTTCCTTGGTTAAGCCAAAGGCAGGGTCAGAAGCAATTCGATCCACTAAATCATTTGGCAATCCCTTTTCTATTACTTGTTTTCTTGCTTCCATAGAATATACCCTTATTTTTTCATGTAATTCTTGCCTGTCTCCACCTTTTAAAACAGCATTCATCAAAATCTCCTCTGTTGCCATAAATGGAAGTTCTTGCCTTAAATTGGTTTGGATAACATTTGGATAAACCACTATATTTTTTGAAATATTGGCATACAAAATTAAAATAGCATCTACTGTCAAAAATGCTTCTGGCACACAAATCCTTTTATTGGCAGAATCATCTAAGGTTCTTTCTAGCCATTGGGTTGCAGCTGTTATACTAGGGTCCATTTTTAAAGTAATCACATGTCTTGCTAGAGAATTAATTCTTTCACTTCTCATTGGATTTCTTTTATAGGCCATAGCAGATGAACCAATCTGCCCTTTTTCAAATGGCTCTTCTAATTCTTTTTCATGTTGTAATAATCTCATATCATTGGCAAATTTAGAGGCACTTTCTGCAATTTCGGAAAGTAAATTTAAAACCCTAGCATCTAATTTTCTAGTATAGGTTTGTCCGAGAGACAGGATAAACTTTATCAAATCCCATTTTTTCAGCAATTTTGCTATCAATTTGTTTTACTTTTTTTTCATCCTTAAACAATTTCATAAAACTTTCTTGTGTCCCTGTTGTTCCCTTACAGCCTAAAAGCTTCATATGACTTTCTACAAATTCTAATTCTTCTAAATCTTCTAATAAATCTTGCATCCAAAGAGTGGCTCTTTTTCCAACGGTTGTAAGTTGTGCTGGCTGGAAATGAGTATACCCTAAACATACAATATCCTTATTTTTCAAAGCAAATTCCTTTAAATTATGAATGACCAAAACCAACTTTTTCTTGATGAATCTTAACCCTTCTGTCATCAAAATAATATCTGTATTATCTGTTACAAAACAAGAAGTTGCCCCCAAGTGAATAATCGGCTTAGCAAGAGGTGCTTTTGTTCCAAATTCATAAACATGTGCCATTACATCATGCCTACATTCACTTTCTCTTTTGGCTACTACATCATAATCGATATTATTTATATTTTCTTTCATCTGGTTTATTTGCTCATCTGTTATATCAATACCTAATTCCTTTTCTGTTTCTGCCAAAGCTACCCATAATTTTCTCCAAGTTGAATATTTCCTATCATTTGACCATAATTCATTCATCTCTTTACTAGCATAACGACCAGACAATGGTGTTACATAAATACTATTCTCCATTTACTCCATCCTTTCTAAATAAACTACCTAAAATAAGCCACTCCAGATTCAAATATTTTTTGGTCTTTGTTTCCAGGAATATTTTTTAGTATTCCACTATAACACCTCTCCGAATGTCCCATCTTACCAAGAACTCTTCCATCCGGACTCGTAATGCCTTCTACCGCATAAAACGAATTATTTGGATTAAAATCAATATCATAAGTCGCATTACCATCAAAATCCACATACTGTGTAGCAACTTGTCCATTTTCAATCAATTTTTGCAAAGTCTCTTCACTTGCCACAAATCTACCTTCCCCATGAGAAACCGGAACCACAAATTCATCTCCCAAATTTACTTTACTAAACCAAGGTGACAATTTCGATACTACTTTCGTATTTACCATACACGAAACGTGTCTAGAAATCGTATTAAACGTAAGTGTTGGACTTTTATCTTTCATTTCCACAATTTTTCCTTCTGGCACTAATCCTAATTTTATTAAAGCTTGGAATCCATTACAAATTCCTAAAATCAATCCATCCCTTTCATATAGATGTTTATGGATAGCCTCTTTTAATCTTGGATTTCTAAATACGGTTGCTATAAACTTACCAGAGCCATCTGGTTCGTCTCCACTACTAAATCCACCTGGGAACATGATAATTTGAGCTTGTTTAATTGCTTCCTCCATAGCCAATATTGACTCTTCAATATTTTGTGGTTTTAGGTTTTTAAATACCACTGTATTGGTAATGGCCCCTGCATCTTCAAAAGCTTTGCTAGAGTCATATTCACAGTTTGTTCCTGGGAATACTGGTATAAATACTCTTGGGTGTGCAAATTTTGTATGGGCAACTATATTACATTTTTTGTCACTTACAATATTTTCTATTTGGTTAAATTTACTTTCTGCTTTTGTTGGAAATACCTTTTCTAAAGGCTCTGTCCATAAAGGAATAATTTCTTCTAAGTCCATTTCTTCTTGATTTTTGAAAATAATTTTCTCTTCTTTTATGGTTCTTCCTAAAACTTCTGCTTTTTCTACATTTGTGCCTTCTTCCACTTCTAAGATAAAGCTTCCATAGTACTCCTTAAAATATTCTTCGTCTTTTTCAAATTGAAAACCGATTTTATTTCCAAGTGTTGCCTTTGTGATTGCTTCTGCAATTCCTCCCATCTTTACAGAACTTATGGATAATGCTTTATTTTCCTTAATTAAT
Source organism: uncultured Clostridia bacterium (assembly GCA_944390615.1). GTDB lineage: Bacteria > Bacillota > Clostridia > TANB77 > CAG-508 > CAG-269. Next base: position 3,948 of record CALXRJ010000059.1, read on the forward strand.
TGATGTACAATTTCATAATTTTCTTTTAAATCTTCAAAGTCAATGATATCTTCTTTTCCTATTTTGGTTTTTAAGATAACTACTTTTGAATTTACTTTTTTAAATTCATTGGAAACCACTTTGTTAATATCTACGGTTCCCACACAAAAGGATACCAGTGTTGGTGGTACATCTAATTCATTGTAAGAACCAGACATACTGTCTTTTCCTCCTATGGAACCAATTTTTAATTCTTTTTGAACCAAATAAGCTCCCAATAGTGCTGCTAATGGTTTTCCCCATCTTGAAGGTACATTTCTTAATTTTTCAAAATATTCTTGGAAGGTAAGATAGGCTTTTTTATAATCTCCTCCGAAGAGCTACATATTTGGTTACTGATTCAATAACTGCATAAATCGCACTATGGAATGGGCTAAAGGTTGCTATATATGGGTTATAACCATAGGTCATAATCGTTCCTGTATTGGTATAGCCTTTTAAAGTTGGAATTCTAGCTACCATTCCTTCCGCAGGGGTTAATTGATATTTTCCGCCAAATGGCATAATTACTGTATTCGCTCCAATGGTACTGTCAAATCTTTCCACTAATCCTTTTTGGGAACAACAGTTTAAAGATGCTATTGTTTTTTTCCATTCTTCTATTATATTTTCCGGGTTTGGTTTATTTATTGGATTTTTGGTATAATCTGGTTTTCGAATTTCTACAGTTGCATTTTTTACATCTCCATTGGTGTTTAAAAACTCTCTTGCTATATCTACAATTAG
>CALXRJ010000060.1 GCA_944390615.1 uncultured Clostridia bacterium
TTTTCATATATTCTAAAGCTCCACAAGCTACTTTACTTACAGTACTATTTACACTAGCAGCTCTTCTTTTGGGAATGATAATGCCGTGAACCCCAGCTGTTTCAGCTGTTCTAATAATGGCTCCTAAATTATGCGTATCTTCTATTCCATCTAAGATTAACAAAAAAGGATCTTCCTTTTTTTCTTTTGCCACTTCTAATAGATCATCTACCTCAGCATATTCAAATGGTGGTACAATGGCAATTACCCCTTGGTAGTTTTCCGTTTGTGCCATCATATCCATCTGATTTTTGTCTTTTTCAACAAGCACAATTTTTTTCTCATTTGCCATGGCTATGATTTTATGGATAGAACCTTTTGTTTCTCCTTTTGTTATATAGATTTTATTGATATCTTTATCACTCTCTAATAATTCTAGTACTGCATTTCTTCCTTCTATTTGGTCATCAAAAATTCTTTCTAAATCTTGACGAATTTTATTTTCTTTGTCTTCCATTCTTCTATTTAAATTTCTTCTTTCCATGGAACCTCTTCTATCTACAATGCCACGATTATTTTCTCTTCTTGTTACTTTTCTTCTTTGTTCATTTCTTCTCTCTTCCTTATTTCTCCTATTATTTTCCAATTTTTTTACCTACTTTCTAAATTCGAAGTTTTCTCACAACATTAGTATATCATATTTTATTTTATTTTTGTAGTATTTTGTAAAATTTTTTTGTATTTTCGTTACAGTTCGTTACTATTTACAGTGTTTAATATTGCAGAGAAGCCTCAAACGGTTATTGTTATAAAATTTATGGAATGACGAATGTGACCAGAATACTTGATAGAGCATCTTATACTTAAATGAAATGAGGAAGCGCGAAGGATGTAGCGAGAGGCTCGTTTTATTTAAGTTTAGATGCTCTTCAGGTATGCCGGGAGCCGAGGAATGCAATAAATTTTATAACAATAATCGTTTGAGGCAGATTTTTCAGCTGTGAATTGTAACTACAGTTCATAAATGTATATTTTTCATAGAATTGTCAATAATACCAAAAAAGGAGAATCCAAATGAATATAAAACAATTATTTCAATACCAACCACCTAGTGAATATCCCTTTACATTAAATGCAAATACTGCCTCTCAAGGCAATCGTCAAAAAAGTAATCAAGATGCTGGACAAGCGGTATATACAAGTATAGATTTAAACTTAAAATTTATGCAAAATAAATATTCTGCTTCCATCAATAGTGATATTATGATTAGAGAATTTTCTCTAACAGCTAGAAATACCGGGTATAAGGCATTTATTGTTTACATCGATGGCATGGTGAATTCAGAATTAATTAATCGATTTGTTTTAAGCCCATTGATGCTCAGAAATGACAACAATACTTTTGAAGGTTCTTTAAAACAAGAGGTTACTTCTCAACTTTTAAAAGATAGTATATCGGTTAAAAAGGTAAAAAAATTTGACTTAGAAAGTTATATTTATTCTAATTTAATGCCTCAAAATAGTTTAAAAAAAGTAACGCAATTTGACGAATTAATCGATGGTATCAACTCTGGTGATTGCATCCTTTTTGTCGATACCATTTCGGTTGCCTTTGATATTGATGTAAAAGGATTTAAGCAAAGAGGAGTAGAAGCTCCTAATAATGAAATTATTATAAAAGGTTCACAAGAAGCTTTTGTAGAAAATATTCGAACCAATACTTCTCTTTTAAGACGTATTGCTAATAATGAAAATTTAATCATTGAAAATTTAACTGTTGGTGAAATTAGTAAAACAAAAGTTGCTGTTTGTTATATGAAAGATATTGCTAATGCTAAATTAGTTGAGGAAGTAAAATACAGGCTAAAGAATTTATCTTTAGATAGTTTAATTTCAACTGGGCAATTAGAACAATTAATGGAAGAAAATGAAGAAAGTGGCATTCCAAGTCTTCTTTCGACAGAAAGGCCTGATAAATGTTCCAAATTCTTAATGCAAGGTCGAGTTGTCATTTTGGTAAATGGAAATCCTTATGCCATTGTAGCTCCTGCTGTTTTAATTGATTTTTTGTCTTCTCCGGAAGATACGAATTTAAAAGTGGTTTTTGCAAATTTTTTAAAAGGGTTACGATTTTTAGCGTATTTTATTACATTACTTGCCCCAGGAATTTTTATTGCTGCTACGAGTTTTCACCAAGAAATTTTACCAACAGAACTGCTATTTTCTATCCTAGCTAGCCGTAAAAATGTACCATTTCCCATTATTTTTGAACTTTTATTAATGGAAATTTCTTTTGAACTAATTCGTGAATCTGGTCTTAGAGTCCCATCCCCAATTGGTGCTACTCTTGGAATTGTTGGTGCTTTAATTTTAGGAGATGCTGCGGTTTCTGCTCATATTGTAAGCCCTATTTTAATTATTGTAGTAGCAATAACTGGTTTAAGCTCTTTTGCTATTCCAGATTTCACTTTTTCTTTTCACTTAAGAATTTATCGTTTTATTTTTATTTTTTTAGGCTATACTGCTGGATTTTTAGGAATTGGTTTAGGTTTATTTGTCTATATCAATATGCTTTGTAGTATGAAATCTTTTGGGGTAAACTTTACCTCACCACTTACCCCTTCTCTTAGTATTGGCTCCAATGGATTTTTTGTGAAACCTGCCTGGAAACAGGAAAAAAGAGCAACCTACATGGCTCCTAAAAAAGAAGAAGCACAACCTAAAATTAGTAAAAAGTGGAAATATGAATGATAGATTAGAATTCAAATAAAAAAGGAGATAGTTTAAAAGAAATATTTTTTATAACTATGTGTACCTTTGAGCGAATCAAGAAAGGAATGGAATTTTTTATGGAAAACGCAAAATTAGAAAACTTAGAAGCAATTGCATTAGTTGTGATAATCTCTGTTAATTGTATGATTTTATCAACAAGTCAAGTTTTAGTAAATACTTGTGCTTCTTCTAGTTTGTTAAATGTATTATTGATTACTTTGCTGATATTAATGATAACTTGGATTTTTTGCTTACTTTTGAAACAATTTTTAGGAAAAGATTTACTAGATATTTCCGAATTTTTAGGTGGTAAACCTTTAAAAATTATCATCGGGTTGTTATTTATTGCTTACTTTACCTTTCGAACTTCTCTTTTGTTAAAGAAAATATCGAATTGTTTGCAAATTGTTTACTATCCTATGACAAATATCCTTTTTATTGTTTCTTTGTTTTGCATTGCTGCTGGAATAGTTGCTACTTTAAGAAACAATAGTATCTTTAAAAGTGCTATTTTAATTTTTCCTGTATTATTTATTACCATTGTTTTAGTTTTTATGGGAAATAGTAAAAATTTTAATTTTGAAAATATTTATCCCTTACTGGGAAATGGCGTAAAAACTACTTTTTTAACAGGAATTAGTAATATGTTTGCTTTTTGTGGTTTACTTTATTT
>CALXRJ010000061.1 GCA_944390615.1 uncultured Clostridia bacterium
AGAATTATTTGTGCCAATGCACAGTTAATACCCTCTAGTGAAATTACCACAGTTGAAACAGGAACAAGGCATAGAACAGCAGAAAGAACAGCAAAACAAACAGGAGAGCTTGTTATTAGTATTTCGCAAAGAAGAAATATCATCACCATTTTTATCGATAATGAAAGATACATTTTAGAAGACACAGAAGTAGTTTTAAATAAGGCTAATCAAGCTATTCAAACACTAGAAAAATACAAAAAAGTATTTGACAGCAAACTCAACATATTAAATGAATATGAATTTAATGATATTGTAACACTAGAAAATGTACTAAGTGTTATCCAAAGAGCAGAAATGGTAATGCAAATTGTAAACGAAATAGAAAGACAAATTGCCGAACTAGGAGATGACGGAAGATTAGTGGATATGCAGCTAGAGCAACTAATTGGAGGAATTGAAAAAGAAGAAGAGCTAATTATAAAAGATTATGCCATTGTAGAAGATAAATCCTCTGAAAAAATTTTACAAGAAATTGCCAATTTATCTTATGAAGAATTATTAAATGAACAAACTATAGCAAAAATACTAGGATATGACATCTTCTCAGATTTTGATGAAGCTTATGTTTATACAAGAGGGTATCGAATTTTAAGCAAAATTCCAAGAATGCCAAACAGCATTGTAGAAAACTTAGTACAAAGCTTCAAATCCTTCCAACACATTATTGATGCTAGCATAGAAGATTTAGACAATGTAGAAGGAATAGGAGAAGTAAGAGCAAGAAACATAAAAACATCACTCAAAAGAATGCAAGAACAATTTGTATTTGACAATATTATAAATTAAGTATAAAATAAGTCAGAAAAAAATAGAGAGGAAGAAAAAGCGAATTAGGTTTCCCAAAAAGAACTATTTATTCGTATGGTACCTCAAGAAAGGAAGATAATAAAAATGAACAATAAGAAAACGGGCAAAATAGCATTAGCCATAGCATTAATTTTAATCATCATCATATTAGGAGTACTTGTTTTTGGATACTACAAAAAAGCAACATTAAATATTCCAAATCCAGTTGTTACCATGGAAGTAGAAAACTTTGGAACCATAAAAATAGAATTATATCCAGACCAAGCACCAGAAACAGTCAAAAATTTTATCACACTAGCCAACAACGGATTTTACGATGGACTAACTTTCCATAGAGTAGTAAAAGACTTTATGATCCAAGGTGGAGATCCATCTGGAGATGGAACAGGTTCTCCAACTTTTGCAGATTTATATAATAATGAAGATGAAAATGCAACTTACCAATATGCAAATGGTGAGGAAGCAACAGGAGCAGATTCCTATACAATTACAGGAGAATTCATGGCAAATGGTTACACAGAAAATACGCTTAATCTAACAGAAGGAACCTTAGCCATGGCAAGAAGTGACTTTACCCAATATTCATCTACTTTAGCAACCCAATCTTATAATTCTGCTAGTTCCCAATTTTTCATCATGACAACAAATAACTATACCAACTTAAGTGGATACTATGCAGGTTTTGGAAGAGTAATAGAAGGAATGGATGTGGTTAAGGAAATAGCAAATGTAGAATGTACTACAGCAAGCACAGAAGAAGATACAGAAAACACAGAAGATACCGCAGACACACAAACTGAAGAAGAGGTTTCCACTCCAGTAGAAGATGTAGTCATTACTTCTGTTACAGTAGAAACCAACGGAGTAGATTATGGAATGCCTCAAACCTTGGTTCCATTTAATTATATGGAATGGTTGTATGGGCTATATGGTTTGACTTATACAGAATAGGGACCATTAGGACCGGGTCTTTTTGGTTCCATGCACTAAAAGAACTACGTTCTTTTTTGCTTGGAACCAAAAAGACCCGGTCCCAATGGTCTCTCTGCCAATTCTCCTGGTGCCAAAAAGACCTGGTCCCAATGGTCCCTATTGTTGAGTAAAAAAACCAAACTTAACCACTTTTTGCTATTGACAAAAATATAACGAAAGTTTACAATAATGCTAGGTGATTTTATGAAAGCAAAAGAAAAAATAAATAAATTAATCCTAATACTATCTATCATTTTAATTTTATCTATACTTATCTATATTCGCTACATATCCAGCAAAGAAACCTATGCAACAGACGAAGTAGTAGAGCAACCCAAAACGTTACAAATTAGCAATGCTTCCACCATAGATTTAGAAGCCATCATCCAACAAAACACAAAACAAGTAAACAACAAAGCAGAAATTTACGAAAAGCAAGAAGAACTGGAATACATAACCAAATATAGAAACAATAATGAATTATATGTTGGACAAACCCAAGTATCCCAAGAAGGAAGAAATGGGATACAAACCATCACCATGAAAAGAACCTATGACAATGATGGAAACTTAATCAGTGAAGACCAAGTATCATGTGTTGTAACCAAATCCTCTATCAACAAAATCATAGACATAGGAACCAAAATATATGTCGAACCAGAAAAAGCATCAACAACTACAAAAGAAAGCACATCCACCAACTTATCCTTTCATATGGCATTAAACAAACCATCTGGTTTTACAGCGGAACAATTTAAAACAGCCCTAACAGACAGCAAAGATGTTAACAACATATTCCAAAACAATGCAGAATACTTTTATTACATAGAAGAAGAATACAACATAAACGGAATTTTCGTTGCAGCACTAGGCATACATGAAAGTGCTTGGGGAACCTCCAAATTAGCCAAAAACAAATACAATCTATTTGGGTATGGGGCTTATGACTCCAACCCTTATAATGGAGCTTACTCATTTTCAAGTTATTCCGAATCCATCGACTTAATAGCAAGAGTACTGGTAAAATACTACATCAATCCAGCAGGAACAAAAATTTATGATGGACAAGCAGCCTCTGGAAAATACTATAATGGAAACACACTTTCAGGTGTCAACCAAAAATATGCGACAGATACCAATTGGGGAAATGCAATTTATAGCCATATGCAATATCTTTACGGAAAAATAAGCAATTAACCACCAAAATCTAACTTTTTGATTTTTTTTTAGAAAATTTCTTGCTATTTTTTGGATAGTATTGTATGATATAAGGGTAAAAAAAATAGGAATTAATATAGTTTCAAGAGGGGGAACAACTAAATGAAAAGAAACTTTATCATAATAGGAATAACAATCCTAATTATATTAGCAAGTACGATTTGTTTTAACCAAGTACAAGCAGCTACTGAAGCAGATAGTACCTTAGTAGAATTAAAAGAAAAAGAAATGAGTTCATTAGAAGACTATGAAGAAGCGTATGGTTCAAGATCTTATGGCTTAACAGCCTATATTCTACATAAAGTACAAGTATATAGTATTCCATTTTGTTTTTTAGGAATATTAGTTGGCGCAATTTATGATTATGTACTAGGAATCAAACATCTTGAAACAAAAGAAAAAGGACTTGCTTTAATGATATCTTTTATAACAATTGCAGTAATATGTCAAGTATTACCACTTGTATTTACCATAGTTGTAAAATTTGGAAGGGAGTAAAAACAAATGAAAGTTTTATTTGCAGTAAATGATGAAAATATTTCAACATCTATTGTTAAAAAATACCAAAAACAGTACAAAGAAATAATTTCATACAAAAATGTATATTATTTCAATGCTATTTTAAAAGAATTACAAAGGAATAAAAATTATGACAGAGTTGTCATCAGTGAAGACTTAGAGGAATTCACCAGCTCTAGTTTAGAGCAAAAAGACAAATTTATTTTCGACAGATTAGACAACATTAGTGATGAAGCAGTAGCTTCTGACGGAAGTGACATTCCCATTATATTAATCTGTTCAGAAAGAAGAAGCAAATCAGAAGACATTTTAGTCAAATTATTCGGCATAGGAATTTATAATGCAATCATAGGAGAAGATAGAAGTGTAGAAGAAATTTGTCGACTAATTAACAAACCACGTTCCAAAAAAGAAGCAAAAATTTATTATAAAATAGACTCAGAAAATGTAAACTATGAAAAAGAAAGTGAAAGTGATGTTAGTGAAATCGAAATGCAAAATATACTAATGCATTTCAAAAAACTCGGAAAAAATGAAGAAAGATATGCAGAAAGTTTTAAAAATATCGTTTCACAATATACAGATGCACAATTAAAAGTCATTATAGCAGTGCTACCAAACAACGTAAAAGCAGTGTTAGAAGAAACATCACCAGAATATCAAAGAATAATGTATGCAGGGGGAAAGGTAGCACCAAGTGCAAGGAGTTTTTCACGAAGCAGAAATGAAAGTATAAAAAAAGTTAAAAAGAATAATGGAACCAGTGAAAAACTATTAGATGTAGATAATAACAATACAGTTATGTCTAAACCAGTAGTTGTTCCTACTGCAATGGAAAAAAGCATGTACAAAAAAGTAGATACTAAAAAGAAGGTGGATTTAGAGGAATTAGAGGATGAAGAAGATAATGATATGCTTCAAGAAGAAATCGTAGTAGAAAAGCCAAAAAGAAGAGGAAGACCAAGAAAAAATCCACTACCAGAGCAACCAATACAAGAAGAAGAAAAACCAAAAAGAAGAGGAAGACCAAGAAAAAATCCATTACCAGAAGAAACAGATACATTTGCCAATATCTTACCTGGATTTGATGAGGACGAAGACGAAGACGAGGAAGAACCAATTAGCAACATTCGCTCCAATAAAAAGGTAGCAAGAACCAATACGATCTTACCAGGATTTGAAGAAGAGGAAGAAGAAGAAAACGAAGAAGATCTATATGAAGAAGACCAACCAGATGATGAATATGAAATACAATATGAGGATGAAGATGAAGATAATGATGTATACGAAGAAGAACCAATAAGACGTACAAACATAAGGCAAGCTAGACCTCAATATCAAGAAGATAGAAATTTCCAAACAGAAGACCAGTTAGAATATAAGCAAGAACTAAAGCAATATGACAATGTTTTTGACGAAGAAGAATATAGTAGTTTATTAACCAGTGACAAAAAAGTAGCAGCTTTTGTTGGAACCAGTAAAAATGGAACATCCTTTATCGTAAACAATGTAGCTCAAATTTTATCCAATATGGGAATTAATACAGCCATATTAGATGCTACCCAAAATAAAAATTCATATTATATTTACACAAAAAATAATGAAGAATTAAGAAGAACAGCCACCGATTCTATCAAAAATTTAATTAATGGAGCAGCAAATGGTATTCAAGTAAATAATAATTTAACTGTATACACAGGATTTCCTACCCAACAAGAAGAAATTTGCCATTCACGTCCAATTTTAGAAACACTATTACAAAACCATTCTCTTATCTTAATAGACTGTGATTTCCATACACCAGTGGAATATTTTGATAAATCACAAGAGTTATATTTAGTGCAATCCATGGATGTCCTTACCATACAACCATTAACCGAATTTTTAAGAGAGTTACAAATCAAAGACTTATTAGATGAAAGCAAAATTAGAATTATATTAAACAAACTCTTAAAAATAAAAAGAGTAAATGGTACAGCAATTATTGGAGGTATGTCAAAATACAATAATCCAGATTTATCCTTAATGAAAGATCTATTTAATGCCAAAACAGTAAGAGTTGCCGCACAAATACCATTTGATGAAGATGTATATGCCAAATACCTAGAAGACTTAATTGATTGTGAAATAAAATTAAATGGATATCCAAAAGAATTTAGAACACAATTAAATATGCTATCAGAGGTAATATATCCATTATTACCAAACAAAAATCAAAGCAAAAACAAAAAAAATAAGAAAGAGGCATATAACAATTCCTATTCAAATTCATTCTCGTCAGACATGAATCATACATTAGATAATATGAGGAAAAAATATTAATAGTAATCGAAAATGGAGGGATAAAGCTTGTTAATAATAGTTGTTATAGTATTAGTTTTTACAGTACTCGCATTAGGTATTTATAATTTATCATTATATAAAAGAATCCAAACATTTCAAAATCAAAGCAAAAGATTTACAAGCTTGAATATATTACAAGATTTCATGAGTATAGCGGGAAGTGATTTGAGTGTTGAAAAAAAGATAAAATCGATCAATGATTTAATCGTAGAAAAATATCAAATAAAATACTCAACCATTGTTGTATTTGATGGTACAGATTATGTTATCAAAGCATCCAATGTTAACAAAAGCCATTGGGAAACTCTTAGTAAGCTCCATGAAGTAGATATATTTAAAGACAGTATAACAACAGCTAGTCCAAAATACATTACAGTAAATAATGAGGGAGAAAAATTGCCTTACCAAGAAAAAGAATTTGAAAGGGCAAAATCGGCAATCTTTTTTCCGCTTTACATAGACAATGTATATTTAGGATACTGGATCATAGAAAGTGGAACACCACATGATTTTGATAATATTGATACAACTGTATTTGAAACCGTAAAAGAAAATATCGTATCTGTATTAAGAGCAGTAGATTATCAAAAAATATTAGAAAGCATTGTAAGAAAAGACTTATTTACAGGATTAAATTCAGCAGAATATTTATATGGAGAAGGCAAAAAAATTATTGACCAATACACAACATCTGCTATCTGCATGTTCCGCATTTCAAATATAGAAGAAATTAACAGAATTGCAAGAGAATTGGGTAATAAAGTTATAACAGAAGTAAGTAAAAACGTACAAAAAAATATATCAGAAAACTATATATTTGTTCGCTACATGGGCCCAAAATTTGTTATTGTATTTTCTGGCGTAGAAGCAGATAGTGTAGCTGATTTTATTAATGAAATAAAAGAATCAACAGAAAGTCTAAAAATATCATTAAACGAAAATTACCAAGTAGAGGAAATTGATATCAAAAGTAAAAAGAAAAAAAACAAAAAGAAAAAACGTGAAGAAATAGAAGTTAGTCCATCTTTAAACTTTGTTGTAGCAACCTATTATAAAGGAACTGGTATAGAAGAAGTTTTAAAGAAAATGGAAAAACATTTAGATGAAGCTTCTAAAGAAGAAAGTCAAATTAATAATATATAATAAGGAGGAAAAGTGATGGATTTTGATAAAACAATGTTTTTCAAAGTAGAAAAAAATCAAGACATTGATACCAAAAAAGTATTAAAAGAAGTATATGAAGCATTGGTAGAAAAAGGATATAATCCCATTAACCAAATTGTTGGCTATATCTTATCTGGTGACCCAACCTATATAACAAGTCATAATGATGCAAGAAATAAAATTAGATGTATCGAAAGAGATGAACTACTTGAAAAACTAGTAAAAAATTATATAGGAATTGAAGAAGCATGAGAATTTTAAGCATTGATTATGGAGAAGCAAGATGTGGTTTTGCCATTACAGATGAACTAGGCATAACAGCCCAAGGGCTAGAAACTATTCATTCACAAGGAAATGACAAAATCATATTAAAAAAAATTGATGAATTATTAGAAACTTATCCAATAGATACCATTGTTGTAGGCATGCCATATCATATGAATGGTACAAAATCAGAAAGGGCCAACTTAACAGAAAAATTTATACACAAACTAAAATGCAAATACAATAAAATAAAAATTGACTTCATAGATGAAAGACTTACAACTGTTGCCGCCCATAAAACAATGAACTTTTTAAATGTAAATAAGCATAAAAAAAGAAATATCGTAGATACTATATCTGCAGTCTATATTTTGGAAACTTATATGGAAAGACAAAAAAATTTAAAATAAAAAAGTTTTTAAAATTTACCATAATAAAAATTGAAAGGAGAAAAAAATGGAAGAAAATTTTGATGGAGAAGAAGAATTAGATAATATCATAACATTAAATGACGAAGATGGCAATGAGGTTAAATTTGAATTCTTAGATTTAGTAGAACTTGACAATGAACAATATGTGGTATTATTACCAGTACTAGAAGAAGGAGAAGAAGATGACGGGGAAGTAGTCATTCTAAAAATAGAAGACACAGATGATGACGCAGAAGAAGAATCCTATATTAGTGTGGATAATGAAGAAACTTTAATGAAAGTATTTAATATTTTCAAAGAAAAATTTAAAGATGAATTTGACTTCGTGGACACCGATGAGTAATGGAATGATGATTGGGGCGACAATAAAATGTTGCCCTCGTTTTTTTAGAAAAATAAAAGCAAAAAAGTTTAAAAGTAAAAATCTATTTTAAAATAGAGCAACTTTTAATATAAGAAGAAAGGGAAGTGTTTTAAAATGAAAAGTTTATCATCTTGGCTACTTGTCATGTTTATGTTTATGTTTTGGGTATTTAGAGTAGTTGTAGCCTTTCAAGCTCAATATGAAAGAGATTTTGGAGGATTTATTGCCTTTAATTTTACAATAGAAGTAATTTTACTATTTGTTGTCATATTATGTATGATTTTAGTTTTAAGAAGACAACTATTAGGTGGAATCCTATACATGGTGGCCTATGGCTATTATTTTGGTGGATACATATTAAACAATGCCTTACCAATGGTATTAGAAGGAGAAGCATTACCTATGAGTATTTTACAAAACACAATGGTTGCAGCAGTGGCATTAGTCATAGCAATTTGTGTTTTATTTGATTTAATAGTAGCCAGAGTAAGAAGAAGAGATCCAAAAGATAAGAAAACAGATTGGTTTTTCCAAAATGAACAATATGATCGAAAATATGATGAAAGAGCAGATAGAAATCAATATCGAAATTATTAAAAAAATAGATAACAGGAAGATAGTTGGAAAGAAAATTCTTTTATAACTATGTGTGCCTTTGAGCGAAGCGAGAAAGGAATGGAATTTAAAATGGAAAAAGAAGATTTTAATTGGGAGACAATAACTTTAAAAGAATTTGCCGAACTAAGAGAAAGAGTAAATGAGGTATACGATCAAGCCAAAAGTACATATATTGGTGCCGAAAAGTATCAATGGGGCTGGAAAGAAACAGATGTAACCAGGATTAATTATTGGCAATTATCTTTTCATGGAAAAACAGCTGATTATGTAGAATTTAAATATATGCCCGATGAATGGCGCGATTTTTTACGCCTAAGAGCTATAGAAAAAGTGTCTAATATATTTGATAAAATATCTCCATTTGAATATATACAACTATTATCTTACTATATGACTATTTTTCCAGAAGTTATAAAACCAAAATATGTAGAAGTGAAAACAGAGTTGGCAACCTATCATGTCAAGATTAGCATATCAGAAGTCGAAGATAAAACAATAGAGGCATTACAAAAATATCTGCCAAGTGATTACCAAATATCAAATGAAATAAAAGAAGTTATGAAAGAGCAAAAAGAATTGGTAAGTAAATTAGATTTGGATCATTTCACTTCAGAAGATTGGGGAAAATTAATTTTACCAAAAGATTGGACCGAATACAAAAAAATAGTTGATTGTTTTAAACTAAACTATACAAGAGCAAAAAAATTAATTACAAGTGAACAAATAAAAATTTTCAATAAAGCGATAGAATTTGACTATGAAAATTATGAACAGCAACCACCTATTTTATTAGCAAGAATTATGAGTGAAGAGGAATTAAATCATTTTAAAGAAACGGGATTGGTTGCTCCTTACCAAGTGGATGTGATACGATTATGGGATAAAAATAATGCCGGCAACGAAAATGCCTATACTTTTATGGCTATGAATAATAGAAAAAATGCACTATTAAATTTTTCGTCTGTATGTCCATTTCTCATGAATCATTATGATGAAAAAGAGGATTATCATATCGATGAAACAGAAGAAAAAACAGAACAAGATAGTACTAAGCAACTACATCTAGTTTTTTTTACAACAGATAGGATAAAAGATGAAATGATCTATGAAGGTCAATATCAAGGTATGGAACCAGAAAGTTCTCTGGATGATAAAGACATCTATGGAAGAAATATTTCTAAAGAAGTAGCAGTTCCCTATTATCATAAAAAAGGTTTTAACATTACCAAAGAATATTCTTTTACTTTGGACAACATGGTGGAAAGTGTGGCAAAAGCCTTTTTAGAAACAGGTTTAATAGAAAATGATAAAATAGAAGAAAATACTACTACAAGCATATATCCCGATTTTGAAAAGTTTGTACAAGATACTGAAATGAAAGACGCATCTATAGTAGATAAAATCCAATCATTTATACAAGCTTCTCAATGGAATCCAGACTATTTTGATAAAATGGAAAATCGTGATCAAGAAATAAGGTTATTTGTAGATACGATTAGAAAAAAATATCATTTAGATGAAATCGATCAATTAATCCTAGAAAGTGAGATAATCCAAAAAGTTGATAACTGGCATCTCATGGAGCCTGAACGTATGTATGATGAAGAGTACGATTATGATGACTATGAATATGATTATGGTTACGACTATGACGACGAATATGATGAGTATGACTTGAATGATGAACATGATGATGAAGAGAAGGAAGATAGCGAAAAGAAGAAAGAAAATGAAATTGATGAAGAAGAAAACGATGAAAGTGAATTTGTTAAAAAAAGTGCACTAGCAGAAGCAGAAGATGTCGTTACTTATGACCAAATCATTGCTCAGCAGCAACAAATTGTAGCTGAAAATGAAAAACAAGAAGAAGAAAAAACAGATTTTGAAAATTATCCCAAATAAAAAATAAAAGGAGGCAGGAAATAGCATGAGTATCTCAATGGCTACAAGACAAGCATATGCAGAAATAGATAATTTTATTGGTTTATTAGACCAAAAAGACCAAAATAAAATTCCAATGAAATTAAGAGAATATTTTAAAAGAGAAAAAGATTATCATTATACCAAAAAAATTAATCCAAAGGAATCGATTAAAAAGCAGAATTTAAAAACGGAAACATTGGCTTTAATTGCTATGTTAAATTTACAATATTGGTGTGAAGATGAAAAGGAAAAAGAAAGATTGAAAAAGCGTTATATACTAAACGGGAAGAGAAATCAAGAAGAATTAAAACAAAAATATAAGATAGATAATTTATTTGAAAAAAATAGATTAAAAAGTGCAGAGCAACCTTTGACAAATCAAGTAGCCATAGTAGATTATAAAATGTCTTTGTTTAAAAAAATAATAAATAAAATCAAAAAATTTTTTAAATCTTAATGGAAAAGTTAGTAGCCATTGAAACCGATTTTTTCGGTTCCAATGGCTATTCTTAAAATTAAATCCATTCGCCATATTTCCTAATATAAATCTTTTTCGCCATCAAGGCAACCAAACAATAAACAAATGTTACAGCAAAGATTAAAAAGATATATTGACTAGCAATTGGTACTAAACCTATCATAGCACCTAAACCTGTAAAAGGAACAACTAAACCTACCATAATGAGTAAAATAGAGGAAATGTAAACAGCAATATGGGCATTACTTTGGACAAATGGTATTTTGGAAGTTCGAATAATATGCATACCAATCAAGTTAGAAACAATACTATAACTAAACCAAATCGTTTGAAATGTTGCAGCATCTCTAACATGGAAGAAAACCCAAAGTGAGATAAACACAACAATATCAAATATAGAACTAACTGGTCCCATAAATAGCATAAAGTGTTTCAAACTTTTTATATCCAATTTTTTAGGCTTTTGTAAAGATTCTTTATCTACATGGTCAAAAGGTAAAGTCATTTGACCAAAGTCATAAAGTAGACCTTCTACAAGTAATTGAATTGGTGTTTCTGGTAAAAAAGGAAGAAAAGCACTTGCCAGAATAACAGAAACCACTTCTCCAAAGTTAAAACTGGTAGAAAGTTTAATATATTTCATTAAATTAACAAAAGTACGTCTTCCCTCAGTTACACCATCTAATAAAACATTTAAATCTTTTTCAAGAAGGATAATATCTGCCGATTCTTTGGCAATATCAACAGCAGTATCTACCGATACGCCAACATCGGAATTGGTAAGAGAAGGGCTATCGTTAATGCCATCTCCCATATAGCCAACTACATTTCCAGCTTCTTTTAAAATTCTTACAATTCTAGCTTTTTGTATAGGAGAAAGTTTTACAAATATGTTATTTTTCTTTAAAATTCGAAGCATTGCAGCATCTGATAATTTATCAACTTCATTACCAGTAATAATTCCTTTAGATTGGATTCCAACTCTATCACAAATACACTTTGTTACTTCTGCATTATCTCCAGTTAAAACTATTACTCTAATACCCGCTTTATTTAGTTTTTTAACAGATTCTTTAGCACTTTCTTTTGGTGGATCAAGAAAACCAATAAATCCGGTTAATACCATATTTTTTTCATCAGATATATCAAAAGGTGAATTATGGTCATTAACATCTTTTCTACATACTGCAATAACCCTTAGACCATCAGAATTTAATTTTTTACTTATTTGTTTAATATTTTCTTTAATTGTATTTGTTATAGGATATAGGTTATTTTTATCTTCTACCATTGTACACATATTTAAAATTTCCTCAACAGCACCTTTAGTTATCATATAACAAGAATTGTCATTTTCTTTAACTACTACAGTTAAACATCTACGAGTAAAATCAAAAGGAATCTCATCAATTTTTTTGATATCTTTAGTTATTTCTGCCATATTATATTCTAGGCCACGTTTTATTACAGCATCATCAATATTACCTTTTAGGCCAGTTTGGAAAGAAGCATTCAAAAAAGCATATTTTAGAACATTCAAATCTTCTTTTCCATATATGTCCAAATATTTTTCAAGAACAATTTTGTCCTCTGTCAATGTGCCTGTTTTATCAGTACATAAAATATTCATGGCACCAAAATTCTGGATGGAATCTAATTTCTTTACTATTGTTTTCTTTTTTGACATCTTTATTGCGCCTTTAGATAAACAAGATGATAAGATGACAGGTAATAGTAAAGGGGTAATAGTAATTGCAATTGCAACTGCAAATGTAAATGCAGTAACTACAGAATGTTTCCAAGCATTAAGAATAAATACAATTGGTATTAAAACTATCATAAATTTGACAAGTAATTTACTTATACCTTCAATGTCTTTTTGAAAAGCAGTTTTTGGTTTTACATTGTTTATATTGTGAGCAATTTTACCAAAATATGTCGAATCTCCCGTTTTTATAACTACTGCTGTTGCACTACCTGATATTACATTTGTTCCCATAAAGCATATAGTATCTAAATCAGAAATACTATCTAAATCTTCAGGTTTTATTTCAGAATTTGTAAGTTTTCTTACTGCATCAGACTCACCAGTTAATGCTGATTGACCAACATATAAGTCTTTTGATTCGATAATTCTTAAATCGGCTGGTATCATACTTCCAGCAGATAATTTTACAATATCTCCAATTGTAACTTCTTTAATTGGAATTGTAATTTCTTTTTTATCTCTGATTACAGTACAGGTTGTAGCAACAAGTTCTTTTAATTTTTCAGCGGCTTTATTTGATCTAAATTCTTCAAAAAAATCTAATAAAGTGCTTGCAATAATTAATATTCCGATAACAGTAATATTTGCGTAGCTTGGAGTTTCAGGTAAAATTATATCAGTATAAATTAATATTAAAACGATACCTAACAAAATACTGTTAAATGGACTAAACAGACTTTCAAAAAAATAGTTATACCATTTTTTGGGCTTATTTTGACTAACTTCATTTAAACCATATTTTGATATTTTACTAGATGCTTCTTCTGAAGATAATCCTTCCTTTTTTACATGGTATTGTTTAATAAATTCGTCTTGAGTTAATAGACATTCATTTGAGTATGCTTTTGCTACATCAAAATCTTCTTTTGTATTTTTTTGCATATGTTCATCTCCATTCTATTCATTTATTTTACTTTATAATTATACCACTACAAAATAAAAATAAAAGCAAAATGAAAAATTTTTTAAAAAAGATATTGACATTCTGTTATATACTGTTATAATATGCATATAACAGTAAAGGAGGAAAATATGGATATTATTATTAGTAATAGCAGTAGTAGTCCTATTTATGAACAGTTGAAAACAGCGATAAAACAAGCAATATTTAGTAATGAGTTAAAAGAAGAGGAAATGTTACCATCTGTTAGAATGCTTGCAAATGATTTGAAAATAAGTTTTTTAACAGTTAAAAAAGCATATGACGAGCTAGAAAAAGAGGGATTTATAAAAACTGTACAAGGAAAGGGAAGTTTTGTAACTCCTAAGAATTTAGATTTAATAAGAGAAGAAAAATTAAAAGAAATACAAAAATATATAGAACAAATATATAATATCTCAAAAACTTCTAACATCTCAAAAGAAGAAGTCATAGAACTTTTTAAAATAATATTTGAAGGGGAGGATTTTTAAATGGAAAATAATATAGAATTGCAGAATGTATCAAAAAAATATAAAGGATTCGAATTGAAAAATATAAATTTTAATCTACCAGAAGGATGTGTAGTGGGATTAATTGGAGAAAATGGTGCTGGTAAGACAACGACTATAAAAACAATATTAAATATCACTAAATTTGATGGAAATATCAAAATTTTTAAAAAGGATAATAAAAAATCAGAAAAAGAAATAAAACAAGATTTAGGAATTGTATTGGATGATAGTTTTTTGTCTGAATATATGACAGCAAAAAGTATAAATTCTGTTATGAAAGATTTTTATAAGAATTGGGATGAAAGAAAATATTTTAATTATTTAAAACAATTTAATCTGCCTACTGATAAATTGATAAAAGAATTTTCAAGTGGAATGAAAATGAAGTTAAAAATTGCAACAGCTATATCACATAATCCAAAGGTTTTGATTTTAGATGAACCAACAAGTGGATTAGATCCAATAGTTAGAAGTGAAATTTTAGATATTTTTAGAAAATATATAGAGGAAGATGAAAAAAGATCAATTTTACTATCAACACATATAACTACAGATTTGGAACATATATCAGATTACATTATTTTTATAGATAATGGAAAAATGTTATTTAATCTACCTACATCTGATTTGTTAGAAAATTATGCAATAGTAAAATGTAATGAAATAGATTTTAAGAAAATAAAAAAGGAAGATTATATATCATATAAAAAAGAAAAATATCAATATGAAATTTTGATAGACAATAGATATAAATTTAGTAAAAAATATGATGTATCTACAATAGATAAGGCTTCTATTGAAGATATTATGTTATTTTATATAAAGGGGGATAAATAGAATGAATATTATTAAAGGATTAATAAAAAAGGATTTATATAATTTAGTAAGTTATAAAACATCAATTTTAATTATTGTTATATTTATATGTGTATTAAGCATATTTAGTTCTGGCATGATAAACTATATCCCGATAATTATATGTACAATAATTGGAATGATAGCACTTTCTACTTTTAGTTATGATGAGATGGCAAAGTCAGATAAATTTATATTATCAATACCAACAAATAGAAGAGAAATTATCAAAGCTAAATATATATTATCAATTGGAGCTACAATATTAGGTGGAATTTTAGGTATTGTTATAACAATAATTATGGCTAATATAATAAATTATGTAAGACCTGAAAATGCTATAAATATAAATTATGACAGTTTAATATCATATACAATAGGAGGAATGTTTGGAATCTCTTTAATACAAGCAATTCAAATCCCAAGTATATACAAATGGGGAGCAGAAAAAGGTAGAATACAGATGTTTATACTTCTTTTTATATTAGTTGCGGCAGTATCTGGAGTAGTATATTTGATTGTAAAATCAAATATTAATGTAGAATTGTTAAAAAGTTTTATAGATAGATTTGGACTATTTATATTAATTTCATTTATTGTGATTATGTATTTTGTGTCTTTTAAAATAGCATGTAGAATTTATGAAAAACAAGAAAATTAATAAGGAGATATTATGGATAGAAAGTTAGTATATAATGGTAAGGAAATAAATCAAATGTCAAAAGAAGAGCTGGAAAATCAATTAAAAATTAATAAAGAAAGAATAAAAATGCGAAATTTATTTTTTCTATCGATAATATTTATTTTAATATTAATATATCCATTAATTGCAATTTTTCCATTTATTATTTGTTTAATTACAACATACTGGTTATTACAAAATAATGATGAAATAGAAAAAGAAATAAATCAGAGGAGATAAGTTATGCGTTTTTTCTATATTTAGTTTATTGACAAGATATAATATTAATGTTTTAATAAAATAAATAGTAATTTGCTTGGAAAGACTAAAACTAAACTGATGGTTTATATAGGTAAACTAACTGTCGGTTGAGTTTCAAAGTTAGTAATAGTAGAATGGAATTAACAAACAAAGGAGGGATTTATATGTCAAATAAAAGTATTGGAGAAGTAATTAGTTCGCTAAGAAAAGAAAAAGGGATGACACAAAGTGATTTGGCAGAAAAAATGAATGTAACAGATAAAGCTGTGTCAAAATGGGAAAGAAATTTATCTTGTCCTGATGTTAATTCTATTCCAAAATTAGCAGAAATTTTAGGAACTACGGTAGAAGAGTTGCTAAATGCTCAAGGAAAAAAAGAAAATAATAAGATTAATGAAATTATTAATATTGCATTAATTGGAATTGGTTTAGCAATGGGGATTTGTATCATGGTTACTTCTATATTAAAACAAATTGATATGAATAGTGCTATTACTATGCTAGGAATAGGAATGACTAGTTTTGGTATTTATTTGTTAAAAAATAAAGATAGTAAATAATAAGTAATATGGTTAGAATTTTAATTTCTAGCCGTATAATATAATTTATAGAAAAGATAGGAGTTTGTAGCATGGCAAATGAAAGTAGAAAAGATTTTAATGCAATGATGAATGAAGATAAGGGTATGCCTAAAATTCAAATTGTAACTGATAAAAAAACGATTCAAAGGTATGGTGGAACTAAAATGTTTTTTGCTCCGCCATTTTATTATGATGAATTGATAAAGAGAGTTCCAAAAGGAAAGTTAATTACTATAGGTCAAATGAGAGATTATCTAGCAAAGCAAAATAATGCTGACTTTACTGATCCAATGACAGCAGGCATATTTGTTCAAATTGTTGCTTGGGCAAGTTATCAGAGAAACATAGATATTACACCTTATTGGAGAGTATTAAAATCAGATGGTGAATTAAATATTAAATATCCAGAGGCAATAGAATTACAAAAAAGACTATTAGAAGAAGAGGGACACATGATTATTACAAAAGGCACAAAAAATATAAGATATTATGTTAAAGATTTTGAATATAGTTTAGTTGAATTATAACAGAGTAATATTTGATAAGGAGGAATAAATATGAGAAAATGTTTAAGATGTAATGAAGAAATGGTAGAAGATTTGGATATAAAAGTAGAAGGTGGTGCATATGGATTAAAATTGACACAACAAGGGATTTTTAAAGATAACTTAGGAAAGTTTAAGTGTGCTGTATGTCCAGAATGTGGTTATACTGAAACTTATATACAAGATATAAGTAAAGTTAAAAAATTAGTATTAGAAAAGAAAGAAAAATAGTAAATAGTAATTTGTCTCGCAGATTGCAAATTAAAATTTTAAATAAAATGAGCAAATAATTGTATAAGATTTAGAATGAGTATATTAGTTTCGATATGCTCATTTTTAATTAAAATAAGGTAAAATTTCTCATAAATCTCCTAAACTATGTAAAATAGGCAAAATGTTGTATAATATAGTTGTAGTTCTATATTGCGATATTTTAAAGTATAGGGAGGTAATTTATTTGAGGGAGTTATTTGTTGAAAAAGTAATTGATAAGACTGAAAACTTTTTAGACAATAACCAAAGAAAAATGTTAAAAGAAATACTAACAGAAATATGTTTAAATTACCAAATAGAAATATTAGAGCAAAACCAAAGAGAAGAAATATCACACAATAATGAAGAATTATTAAATAAATTTATATCATCAAAAGAAATTGAAGGCTGTTCAAACAGAACTTTAAATTACTACAAGGATAATATTACTAAAATGCTAGAAAAA
>CALXRJ010000062.1 GCA_944390615.1 uncultured Clostridia bacterium
CTATGCAAGCATTAGGAGAGGGAATTCAAGCATTAAACTTCAAAAAGCAAACCTTTGCAGAGCAAATGCAAGGTGTTATAAAATTAGACACACCTTTTGGAAAAAAAGAAGAAAAAATAGGCAAAAATGGTAAACCTAAAAAACAAGTAAGCTTTTCTTTAAAAGGAAAAATGGATAAAACAGAAGTCATGTTAATTCGATGCGCGATTGCAATTATTTTAATTAATGTGATATTTATCATATTTTCCAAAGTATTATATAACCAAATGGAAAATAAACAAGGAGAGGTAGAAGGATTAATCACAGCAGAAAAAGAAGAAATTAGTAAAATAAATACAGACATCAATTCTTTAAATCTAAAAAACACAAAATATGTATCCTTAACAGAAGAATTAAAAGCAATCAATGACAAGATTAGTAATATAGCGGAAATGAAAAATTCAATACCAAATTTACTAAATCAAATCATGTTTATCATACCAGAAAGTGTACAACTTACCTCAATTGAAAATACAACAGGCAAAAAAATAACCATTGTTGCACAAGCGGATGATTATGATCAGTTAGGATATTTTATTGCTAAAATAAAAGTAGAAGAAATCTTAAAAGATGTGGTTTCTTCTAGTGGACAAAAAAACGGGAATATCGTAACTGTTACAATAGAAGGAGAGTTACCATGAGAAAAATATTAATAAGTATATTGGTTTGTTTATTATTAATTGGTTCTGTCTTTTTTATGGTAAATGGAATGAGCAAAATAGATGTCAAAGGTTTCAAAGGAATAAGCGAAAAAAATGATGAATTAGATGCTAAAATATTAGAACTATCCAATGTCATTAGTGTTACCTATGAAAATACAGCGTCTAACCTAAGACGTACAGCCAATACCTTACAAGAAAGCAAAACCGAATATGAAAACCAAGCCATATTATCTAGTGCCAATAGTCCTAGTTATGCTGCCCAATTAGAATCATATGATATAGATTATTTATGGACAAGACTTGGAAACTATGCAAAAGAAGAAGGGGTCATCATAAAAATTGACTTAGTAGCTAGTGGTACCAGTAAAAATTTATATGATTTAAATTTCACTGTTACAGGAGGCTATGTCAACATTACAGACTTTATTTATGATATAGAAAATGACTCAAATTTAGGATTTAAAATTGATGAATTTAAAATGGGCTCACAATCGGGATCAACAGTTTATGCTACATTTTCTTGTAACGAAATCCCAATTATTGTAGGAAATGTAGATTCTACAGAAAATACGGATACAACAGGAACCACCAATAGTACCAACACCAATACAACAAATACAACCAACACAACCAACACAACCAACACAACAGGTTCCAATACAACTAGCACAAATGAGACCACAGCAACCAATAGTACAAATTCTTAAAATGAGGAGGTAAAAATGGCTAAAACAATAAAAGAAATCATTATTATGTTATTAGTATGTTTAGTAACGATGCTAGTTTTAGCAATAGCCTTATATCAATATATTCCTAACAGAAAAGCAGTTCCGGAAATTACAACATATGTTGCCTCAGAAGATGTGCAAGATTTACTAGAGGATGATATTGATCAAAGAAGTGATGACGAACAAGTTATTTTAACATATGAAGTAACAGCAAATGATCTAAATAATTATCAAAGTACAAATGATTATATTCCAGGAAAATCAAATCCTTTTGCTGCTTATACAAGTTCACCTGAAGAGGAAGAAAATCAAGCAACTACAGCAGGAGAAAATACTACAGAAGAACAAACAGCAACCAATTCTAGTTCCAATAAAGTAACTGAATCATCACCAAGTGTATATTCACAAAATACAGGAACGAAATAAATTGATATTAACATTATATTGTTTCAACCAATATAATTTCAAATAAAAAATTCAAATGAGAGGGGGGAAAACAAATGAAAAACAACCAAAAAGGTATCACTCTTATTGCTTTAGTTGTAACAATCATTGTTCTATTAATATTAGCAGGTGTATCAATTGCTATGTTATCAGGAGAGAATGGTATTTTGAAAAAAGCATCTCAAGCAGATGCAGAAAACCAATTAGGAGCTGCTAATGACGCTGTTAGCTTATATGTAACAGAAGAAATAGCAAACTTCTATGAAGAAGCATATGTTGCTCAAAATTCTACAACTCTTCAAGCAGGATTAGATGCATACTTAGAAGAAAAAGTTACAAATGCAACTTTAACAGCTGCAATTGATAATGCAGATATAACAGTAGCAACACCAGCTTCAGATGCTGGAGTAACAGATGAAATTGTTTTAACAATTACAGATAATCACTATACTTATACATCAACAGGAACTGTTACAAACGGAAAAATAGTATGGGCAATAACAAAAACAGAAGTTTAATTTTTTATAATAAAATAATTAAGAAAAAGCATATGCATGCTATATGCATATGCTTTTCTTAAAAAATAAAACGAAGGAAATAAAAATGAACATATTCTTATATTTTATTTTATTTATCATGGGAACATTATTCGGAAGTTTTTATACACTTGCCGTATATCGAATACCAAAAAAAATAGATATTATACACACCCATTCATTTTGCCCGAATTGTAACCATAAACTAGGTTTTTTTGAATTAATTCCAGTTTGGAGTTACCTATTTTTAGGGGGAAAATGTAAAAGCTGTAAACAAAAAATAAGACCAAGATATTTTATATTAGAAGTCTTATCTGGTTTAGCATTTGTTTTAGTTGCAATTGGCTTAAAAATTGATGCATATCATTTTAATATAGAAACCTTAATAAGATTTGCATTTATTATTCTTTATTTCACTGCTATATTTATCATAGCTGGAATTGATAAAGAATACAGAAAAATTGAAAAAAGTGTATTATACTATAGTTTTGCGGTATCCTGTAGCTACATAATATATCTATGCATAATGGGGCAAACTAGTATTTATAGATATGTGATGTATCTAGTCACATTAATTTTATTATTGATTTTAGATAGTGAAAAGCAAATTCAAGAAGCAAAGCCAAGCTATTTATTTGAAGTATTAATGTTAATTATTGTTATGCTAATTAATACAAATGTGTTTGTAACAACTACCTCTATAGTAATTGTATTTTTAGCAATTGGTATTACCAAAATAATTTGGTATGCAAAAAATGCTTTTAATCAATCCAAAAAAGAGCATAAAAATATGGTAGAAATCTATAAATTTGGTTATTTGTTTGGCATTACAAATGTGATACTATTTATTAGCCAATTCTATTATTTTTACCAATAACAAGGAGAAAACATGAATCTTAGAAATAATAATGGATTTACAGGTATTGATATTGCCATAGCAGTTATCATTATTTTAATTTTTATTCCGACCGTATTTGGTATTACGTATAATATCCATAAAACGAATCGAGCAATTGATGCTGAAACAGAAGCTACCAGTATCCGGAGTAGAAGTACTAGAACTTGCTAAATCAGAAAATTATCAAGAAGTTACCTTTTCAGAAAATAGCCAATTTGTAAAAGATTTAAATGCTAAATACTCACCTTCTGATGATACAGATACAGAAGAAGCTGATTATGCGTACCAATACTATATAGCAAAAGGAAAACAAAGTGCAAGCTATTTGATACAAATTGGTTTAAAAAATTATTATCCAGCAGACATAGAAAAAGAAAAACAAGAAGATTTGATAAAAATTTTAACAGTAAAAGTATTTTATGCAGTTGGCAATGAAAGAAAATCGGTTGATTTTAGTATCACATTACAAAATGCATAAAAATATTTTAGAAAGGAACTAGTAAGTTGAAAGCAAATAAAGGAATTACCATGACCTCTTTAGTTATTTATATTGTAGGACTTTTCATTGTAATTGCAACAATGAGTACATTTACAGGCTACTTTTATCAAAATTTAGATACAGTAGTTATCAGTCAAAATGCTTCCGAACAATATGCCAAGCTATTAGCCTATATAACAAAAGATGTAAATGCAGACGATTTAGAATTTATTCAGTCAGGAGTGGATAGCCAGGTATGTTTCATATTTAAATTTAAAGAGGAACAAGAACACCAATATATTTATCAAAACAGTAAAATTTATTATTTAGACTGCAACACAGAAGAAGAAAAAAAAATAATTTTATGTAGTGATGTTTCAGCTATAAATGTTTTTGATTATGCAGATGGAAAAATAAATATTGATTTAAAAATAGGAGAGGAAAGTTTTTCTACCTCCTTAAACGTAAATATGAAAAACTAAACCAAAGAAAGGAAACAAATATTATGGAAAGTAAAAGAAAACAGCCTTTAGGAATTGAATTAGTAAGAAGAGGGATTGTTGATGGAAACGCCATTGAAAGAGCACTTCAATATCAAGTTGATCATCCTAATAAAAGATTAGGAGATATTTTATATATCTTAAAAGAAGCAGAGCCTGAAAAATTAGCAGAAGAAATAGGAGATATAATTGGAGTAAAAGGAATTTATTTGACCCCGGATAAAATCAGAATTGAACCAACCGAATATATCCCACTTGATATGATGAAAAACTACAAAGCAATTCCATTTAATGTAGAGTCAGGAAAAATAAAAATTGCTTTTGCAGATATTGCCAACAATCAAGAAAATATCAAAAATATCAGAATGTTGGTACTGAATAAAGGTTTAGTTTTAGAACCATTTATGGCTTTTGAAACCAATATTGATGAATATTTTGAAAAAACCGAAGATAAGGCACAAGATAAAATAGAAAACTTAGGAGAAGTAACATCAGTAACAGATTTAATTGATCATATTATTAAACTTGCCATTGAAAAAAGAGCTTCGGACATTCATATAGAACCACAAGTAGATTCTGTTAGAGTTCGTTTTAGAATTGATGGTCAACTTTTTATTATGGCATCGATAGAAAAAGAAAAACAGCCACAAATTATAGGAAGATTAAAAGCTATATCCAATATGCATCAGGAAAAACAAGAATCACAAGATGGTAGAATTTTATTATATGATAATTACAATATTCGTGTATCTTCCCAAAAAAATATTTTTGGCGAAAAATTCGTTTTAAGAATGTTAAAAAAGACAGACAATATCAGAAATATATTTGAATTAGGATTTCCTTATTCAGAAAAAGACTTAAACAGAGCCATTAATAAGCGAAATAGTTTAACCATTATGGCAGCACCAACAGGAGAAGGAAAAACAACTACCCTTTATAGTATACTAGATTATTTAAAAAGTGATGACATCAATATAACAACAATTGAAGATCCAGTAGAAATTAGAATACCAGGTCTAAATCAAATAGAAATTGACAAAAATGTAAGATTTGTAGATAGTTTAAGAAATATATTAAGACAAGATCCAGATGTTATCTTATTAGGAGAAATTAGAGACAAAGAAACAGCAGAGATTGCTATACAAGCAGGGCAAACAGGACATTATGTATTATCAACCATTCACACCGTAGATTGTGTAGAAGTTGTAACAAGGCTAAGAAAAATGGGAATTACTGATTATGATATAGCCACTACCGTAGGGACCACTATTTCACAAAGATTGTTAAGAAGACTTTGCCCTCATTGTAGA
>CALXRJ010000063.1 GCA_944390615.1 uncultured Clostridia bacterium
AAAAATTTCTGGATTTTATTTTACGAAAATGTATCAATCTACTTCTTATGTATTAGGAATAGATACACATTCTCAACTTTTTGATGGAATGTATATTAATCCTTCTCAGCCAATTTATTCTTTTCGAACCGCTAACTTTGGAGATAAAAGACTACTTATCTTGGCAGGTGCAGACCATAAAACCGGTTTTGCTCCAACAGAAGAGGATACTTACCAAAATTTAGAAAATGTAGCTAAAAAATATTACCCAAAATCTGAAATTTTGTATAAATGGAATACCAGAGACTGTATTTCTTTAGATAAAATTCCTTATATTGGTAACCTTTCCTCTTTTACACCAAATGTTTATGTGGCAACTGGTTTTAATAAATGGGGAATTACATCTTCTAATGTTGCGGCAAAGATCATTACAGATAAAATATTTGGAAAAGAAAATAAATATAGTTTTGTTTTTAATTCTTTAAGGTTAAAACCTATTAAAAATAGAATCGAATTAAAAAATATGGGAACTCAAGTATTTAAATCTTTTGTTACTAATCGAATTAAAATTCCGGAAGAAGAACTTGCTAAGATTCAAAAGGATAATGGAGCAATTTTAAAAATTGATAGTAAAAATGTGGGCATTTATAAAGATATGGAGGAAAATATTTTTGCTGTAAATCCAACTTGTACTCACTTGGGGTGCCTTCTTACTTGGAATAACTTAGACAAAACTTGGGATTGCCCTTGCCATGGCTCAAGATATGATTTTAAGGGAAATAATATTTATGATCCGGCTTTTAAAAATTTAGATGATTACGAATTGACGTAACCTTTTTCTTGACATATCATAAAAATGTAGTATACTATATTTAGCTTAAATGTTAAGTGGAACCAGACATTAAGTCACATTAGATATGTGCGTAATGACACATATCTTTTTTTATACTAAAAAAACAGAGTGGCTAAAGTAACGATCACCACTCTAATTAAATTTTTCTTTTCTCTAACTTACCTTACAAAATTTTGGGCTTCTTCTTTCACTTTTTGCTTAAATTCTTCTATTCCCATTGCCCCTATGTCTCCATCTTTTCTCGAACGAACGCCAACTGTGTTTGTTTCTATTTCTTTATCTCCTATTACTAACATATAAGGAACTTTTTTTAGTTGGGCTTCACGAATTTTGTAGCCTATTTTTTCGTTTCTATCATCTAGTTCAACTCTTAAACCTTCTTTTTCAAATTCTTTTTGTAATTTTTTAGCATCATCTATGTGTTTTTCTGAAATGGGAAGTAGCTCAATTTGAACTGGGGCAAGCCATGTTGGAAAGGCTCCTGCAAAATGTTCTGTTATAATGCCGATAAATCTTTCAATACTTCCGAAGATAACTCTGTGTAACATTACGGGTCTGTGCTTTTCGCCATCTTCTCCAATATAGGTTAAATCAAATCTTTCTGGCATTTGGAAATCTAGTTGTATGGTACCACATTGCCAATCTCTGCCTAAGCAGTCTTTGATGTGGAAATCGATTTTTGGTCCGTAAAATGCTCCATCTCCTTCATTTAATTCATAGTCTTTTCCTAAGTCTTTTAAAACTTTTGCTAATGCTCCTTCTGCCATTTCCCATAGTTCGTCTGAACCCATGGAATCTTCTGGTCTTGTTGATAATTCTATGGTATATTTAAATCCAAATTTGCTATATACTTCATCTACTAAACTGATAACACCTTTTATCTCGTCTTCAATTTGTTCTGGCAAACAGAATATGTGTGCATCATCTTGGGTAAAGCATCTAACTCTGAATAATCCGTTTAATTCTCCTGATTTTTCATGTCTATGCACCAATCCTAGTTCTCCTGCTCTGATAGGTAGTTCTCGATAAGAATGCATTTTGCTTTTATAAACAATCATCCCACCTGGGCAGTTCATTGGCTTAATTCCGTAGTCTGTGTCATCAATTTTGGTGGTATACATATTTTCTTTATAGTGGTCCCAGTGACCAGAGCGATGCCATAATTCTTCATTTAAAATCATAGGTGTTTTGATTTCTACATAACCATGTTCTCTATGAATTTTTCTCCAATAATCTTCTAGGACATTTCTTAAAACCATTCCTTTTGGTAAAAAGAATGGAAATCCTGGGCCTTCTGGTGCTAGCATAAATAGTTCTAGTTCTTTTCCTAATTTTTTGTGGTCTCTTTTTTTGGCTTCTTCTAATAGATTAACATATTCTTCTACTTGGCTAGCTTTAGGGAATGAAATGGCATAAATTCTTTGTAACATTTTATTATGCTCATCCCCTCTCCAGTAAGCACCTGAGGAGGATAAAATTTTTACGGCTTTTACTTTTCCGGTACTCATTAGATGTGGTCCTGCACATAAATCTGTAAATTCTCCTTGTTTATAGAAAGAAATTTCTTCTCCTTCTGGCAGGTCTTCTATTAATTCTACTTTATAAGGTTCGTCTTTTTCTTTCATCAATTGAATGGCTTCTTTTCTTGGAAGGGTAAATCTTTCAATTGGTAAATCTTCTTTGATGATTTTTTTCATTTCTTGTTCTATTTTTTCTTTATCTTCATCTGTGAAGTTTTTTTCTAC
Organism: uncultured Clostridia bacterium; assembly: GCA_944390615.1. GTDB lineage: Bacteria > Bacillota > Clostridia > TANB77 > CAG-508 > CAG-269. The sequence continues at coordinate 2,578 of CALXRJ010000063.1, forward strand.
ATCAAAATCATAGTAAAATCCTTCATCAATTGCTGGTCCTATTGCTAATTTTGCCTTTGGGTTGATTCTTTTGATGGCTTGTGCCATAATATGAGATGTTGTATGCCAGTAAGCCTTTTTTCCTTCTAGGGAACTTTCAAATGTATGAATTTCTAGTGTGCAATCTTTGTCTAATACATATCTTAAGTCTACTACTTTTCCATCGACACTTGCACAGGTTGCTTGTCTTGCTAGTCCCTCACTGATTTCTTTTGCAATTTCCATTACGCTTTTTCCACTTTCGACTTCTTTGATGCTTCCATCTTTTAATGTTAGTTTAATCATAAAAAATTTCATTCCTTTCTTGGTTTGGTATTTTGGGGGGCGCAGCCAAAAAAAATATCGTTTTTGATATTTTTTTGACTGCGTCCCCCAAAATATCAAAAAAACTCCTATAGATATTTTTTATCTACAGGAGCGTTATTTTACGCGGTTCCATCCTTGTTTTTACTTAATTTTGCGAATGATAACGTGTTCGAAACGTCTAGCTTGTTCACTAGAAATGTAAAGAGGTAGTTTTCAAATAGTTTTACTTTTGTTAGCTTTCAGCCTATGGCTAACTTTCTCTGTAAGATATTTTCTATTTTACTTGTCTCTTATTATTTTTTATCTTATGTTAATATATTAACTCTTTTTTTGGTGTTTGTCAATTGTTTTGTCTTATTTTTTATCTTATATGTGAATTTAATTCTCTTTGTGAAATGTCATATTTTTTTCTTAATTTAACAATATCCT
>CALXRJ010000064.1 GCA_944390615.1 uncultured Clostridia bacterium
ACCTGAAGAGCATCTAAACTTAAATAAAACGAGCCTCTCGCTACATCCTTCGCGCTTCCTCATTTCATTTAAGTTAAGATGCTCTATCAGGTATTCTGGTCACATTCGTCATTCCATAAATTTTATAGCAATAACCTTTGGGGGCTTCTCTACCAGAGTTAGAAATTTGGATCATAAAAGAATTTTTAGAAAATTGTGGATAAGCATTGAAAAAACATGAAACTTAATATAAAATGGGACTAAAAGAGGTAGAAAAAATGGAATTAAGTATAAAAGAGCCAAAAAATATATTAGAGTTAGAGAAAATGTTGAAAGAGATAGGGGTTGCAGTAGAAGATGTTTCTGTTATTGTGGAAGGAAATATTTTTTCGGTAGATGGGAAATGGTTATTAAAAAGTAAAAAAATAGAGAGTCAATCTTCTCAAACAAAATTAGAAAGCATTTACGGAAAAATAGAAGGAAGAGATAGAGAACTGGTAGATGGAATGAAAAGAATTATCCTAGAAAATGTGCCAGGAGGAGTTCATGTAGATATTAAAAAATTTTTATATGCCAAATTAGAAAATCCGGAAGCTAGTAAAAAAGCCTGTATTTTATTATCTTATATAGGCATTTTAGAAAGTGTAGACAAAACTGAAATAGAACCAGACGAAAATTCAGACTGGACATGGTATCCAGTAAGTCAAATCAGAAGAGAAGATTTAACAAAAACTACAGATTTTACCTATGGGAAAATAAGAGAAAATGAAAAAGAAATTCAAAATATATTGAAATCTTATCAAAAGTTTAACCAAAGAAATTTTGAAAAATATTTTTTTTATGGGATGGAAAATAGAGAAGTTCTATTAGAAGGAATTATTTATTATACGAATAGAAACTTAACGATCCAATATTTAAAAATAAAACAAACAGAAAATTTACTACCCATAGAAAAACAACTAGAAAACTTAAAAAGAACAGCAATTATGAATTGTGAACAATTATATCGATTTATTAATTTAGCAGAAAAAGAAGATTTCCATTTTACCTGTAGATTAAATGAGGAAGAGAAAAAAGTTGTTCAAAAAAAAGTGATCCATAAAATCAAACAATTAATAGATGACAATATGTTTCTCTTTTTTGCGAGAGGCATATTTTATGATGATAGAATTCATGGAGAAGATCCAGCATCCATTGATCGTGTAAACAGAATTAAAAGTTATAGTTGGACAAAGGAGGTTTACCAAGTTTTGGAGCAACTAAATTATATGCAGAAAATTAATCCAACCGAATATTACCGCAAATGGGTACAAGCCAAACTTAGTCGATTAAAAGTAAGTGGTAGATATGCAGAAAAAGATTTGGCTCAAATAGAAGAAATTGGGAAAATAATAGAAAAAGGAGAAGAAATATGTACTTAAAAAGATTGGAATTACAGGGATTTAAGTCATTTGCCGAAAAAACAGTATTAGAATTTATGCCAGGTATTACAAGTGTTATAGGTCCAAATGGCTCAGGAAAGAGTAATATTGCTGATGCCATCCGTTGGGTACTAGGAGAACAAAGCATGAAAGAGCTTCGTGGAGGAAAGTCAGTTGATATTATTTTTGCAGGGACCCAAAGTAGAAAATCATTAGGTTTTGCAGAAGTTTCCCTTATATTTGATAATGCAGACGGAAAACTTCCAGTCCCATATGAAGAAGTAACAGTGACCAGAAAATTATATAGAAATGGAGAAACAGGATATTATATTAATAAAGCCCAATGTAGATTAAAAGATATTTTAGAATTATTTATGGATACAGGAATAGGAAAAGATGGCTATTCCATTATTGGGCAGGGGAAAATTGATGAGATATTAAGTAATAAATCAGAAGACAGAAGAAATGTATTTGAAGAAGCTGCTGGAATTGTAAAATATAAAACCAGAAAAGAAGAATCAGAAAAAAAGCTAGAACACACGAAACTAAATGTTTTAAGAATCAATGACATCTTAACAGAAATTGAAACCAATTTAGAGCCAATGAAACTTCAAGCAGATAAAGCAAAAAAATATCTTGACTTAAAACAAGAACTAAAAAATATAGAAGTAGGTTTATTTTTACACAACATAGAAAAAAGCAAAGAAGATTTAAGCAAAGCAGAAGAAGATATGGAAATCATGCAAAATACCTGTAACTTAGAAGAAGGTAAGCTAGAAAAAATAAAAATGCAAAAAGAAGAACTAAAAGAAAAAATGAATGCCTTAATGATCCAAATAGAAAATACGCAAAACTTAGGATTTACAAGCCAAAAAGATATCGAAGCATTAAGTTCTGAAATTAATGTTACCAAATCTAAAATCCAAAATAACGAAGAAAACAAAAAAAGATTTCAGGAAAAAATAGAAAAATAAGAGAAAAAAATTACAAAAACAGAAGAAGATATTGCATCTAAATTAAGTAAAAAAGAAGGATTAAAAGAAAATAAGGAAAAATACGAAAAAGAATTACAACAAAAGCAAAAAGAATTAAACCAAATCAATCAAACCTTATCTCAAAAAGAACTTGAAATAGAAGCAGATAAACGTAAACTAGAACAAAATACCGACCAAAAATACGAAATTGAAATAGGGATTAAGGAACAAAATGCAAACATAGCAAATTTAGACAAAAGAATGGTTGTATTGCAAGAGGAAATACAAAATCAAATTTCAGAATTAGATCATACAAGATTTACCAAAGAAGAAAACCAAAAAGGATTTTATGAAATCCAAAACAACAAAAATGCTATAACCAAAGAATTAGAGCAAATAAAAGAAGGAAAACGAAAAACAGAAGAGCAAATAAAAGAAATAGATTATAAAATTAATCATAATATACAAGAACTTAATTTTAAACAATCCAAACACAAATTTTTGCTAGAAACCGAAAAAGAAAAAGAAGGTTACCAAAAAAGTGTAAAAAATCTTTTAAATGCTTGCAAAAACACAAAAGAACTAGGAAAAGGCGTAAAAGGAGCACTAGCTGAATTAATCGATGTACCTACTAAGTTAGAAACTGCCATTGAAATGGCATTAGGTGCAGGTTTGCAAAATATTGTTACAGAAAATGAACAAGATGCCAAAAGACTAATCGAATATTTGCGTCAAAACAATTTAGGAAGAGCAACCTTTTTACCCATTACAACCATAAAAGGCAAAAAATTAGAAAACATAAAAGGAAATAATCCAGGTGTTCTTGGCGTAGCCTCTGATTTGATAACTTATGATACCCAGT
>CALXRJ010000065.1 GCA_944390615.1 uncultured Clostridia bacterium
ATAAATCGGGTGTTTCTCTACCAATAAGTGAGAAGTTTAAAATCAAGTGACAGTTAGATGAAAGTTTAACTGTCACATTTATATTTGGAGGAAAATATATGCAATTAAATTTATATAGTGTATCAGACAAATATATAGAATATTTACGAAAATTTGATAGTAAAGTTTATGATAATAAAGAAGAAGTCAGAGCACATACAAGAAAATATCTTGGAATAGTACTAAGAAATAGTTTAAATTTTAAATTATTGGAAAAAAAATGTTTAGCATATATAAAATAAAGGCTTTCCAAAGATTAAAAGTCTTATTTTTTATTGATTTTAGCCTTACTGGTCCCAATATCATACCTCTATTTGCTTTTTATGTTAATTTGTGATATAATTAATTTTATAACATACAAAGGAGGTACAAAAAATGTACACATTAGAAAGCTTAAAGAGGAAAATTGCAAAGGAAGGGCTTGAGCCCACTATCCAGTTTCTCTTATCTGAGGAACTACCTTTGCAGGTAAAACAAGACTTAGAAAAGGAACGCATATTTAACAAAGGATACCTTTGTCTAAGTTTTGTTTACTCTTTAGGCTAAACTCCAATGGAGGCAGCAGTGGTGCCTCCACTCATCCCCTTTCTCGTAAGAGTTAGGGGATTTTCTATTTTCAAAACATTTGCCTTATTTAATTAACATATATAAATCTTCTTGTTTATGCTTATAAAGCAATGAAATTTTCCTATTTTTTATCTCAATCAAATTCTCCTCTTTCAAATTTTTTAATTCTCGAAACATAGCAGTTCGATTTACAGCCAAATAATCTGCCAATTCTTTAAACGAAAAAGGTAATCGAATCACTCTTGATAAAGATTTTTTGTATTGAATTTCAAAATATTCTAGCAACTTATTTCGAATTTGTTTTTTTTCTAAAACTTGTAATCTTTCGTTTTTTTCTTTAAATTTATTGTTTATGATATCAAATAAATTTCTTAAAAAGATGTCAAAATATCTGTATTTTAAAAGATTTGATTGGATCAAATTGTTATAATCAATAATAGCTACTTGTGTAAATTCTTTTGCAATAATTTGATAATTCGTAGCATTGGTTAAAGTAATATTGGTTCCAAAAACAGACTTTTCGTATAAATCTTCTACAATGTTTTCATTTCCGTTATAATCGGAATGAATAATTTGGGCATGCCCTACAGTAATAATGCCTATAATATTATCATTTCGAATGGTTTCTAGCATTTCTTGATTTTGCTGATAGGTATAAATATGGGCATCTAATAATTCAAAAATTTTTTTTATTTGCTGGTTTGTCAGCTCTTTAAAGGGATCCATAATCCACCTCCAAAAACATTTTAACAAAATTTCAAAAAAGTTGCAAGTGCGACTTTTTTATTTTTATAAAAAACGATAACATATAACCATCAAATAAAAATTATAGGAGGAACAAATGATATGAAAGTTGTAAAAAGGGATGGACATATAGTCGATTACGACCCAGAAAAAATAAGGATTGCAATCTCAAAAGCCAATAATGAAGTAAAAGGAAAAGAGAAAGCAACTAAAGCAGATATCAAAGAAATCATTGGCTATATCGAGGAATTAAACAAAAAAAGAATTCTAGTAGAAGATATTCAAGATATTATTGAAGAAAAATTAATGGAGCTAGATAAATATCAATTAGCTAAAAAATATATTACTTATCGTTACACAAGAGAATTAGTAAGAAAAGCCAATACAACAGACCAAACGATTAAAGAATTAATTGAAGGAGAAAATGAATACTGGAATAATGAAAATTCTAATAAAAATGCAACGGTTGTAACCACCCAAAGAGATTATTTAGCAGGTATTACCAGTACTGATATTACAAGGCGTTTTTTATTACCAGAAGATATTGTAGAAGCACATGATGCAGGCATTATTCATTTCCATGATGCTGATTATTTTGCACAAAATGCGCTTCATAATTGTGAATTAATCAACTTAGATGATATGTTGCAAAATGGAACTGTTATTAATGGTGTTATGATTGAAAAACCACATAGATTTATCACAGCTGCAACCATTGCAACTCAAATCATTTTAGCTGTTACCTCTTCTAGTTATGGTGGAGCAACCGTATCTCTTACCCATTTAGCACCTTTTGTCAGATTAAGTTATGAAAAATATTATAAAAAATATCAAGAGCGAAATTTAAGCAAACAAGACTGCGAAAAATTTGCCATGGAAGATACCAGAAAAGAAGTTGAAGATGGTGTTCAGACCTTTAATTATCAAGTAAATTCTATGACAAATACTAATGGACAAGCTCCATTTTTATCCGTTAATATGTATTTAGGTGAAACAGATGAATATAAAGATGAATTAGCTATGATTATTGAAGAGTTTTTTAAACAAAGAATTTTAGGTTTTAAAAACGAAAAAGGTGTTTATATTACCCCTGCCTTTCCAAAACTTCTATATGTACTAGAAGAAGATAACATTCATGAAGATAGCAAATATTGGTACTTAACCAAACTTGCTGCAGAATGTACAGCTAAAAGAATGGTTCCAGACTATATTTCGGAAAAAATGATGTTAGAATTAAAGAAAAATGAATATGGAGATGGAGAATGTTATCCATGTATGGGTTGTCGTTCTTTCTTAACACCAGATAGAACAATGAGTCTAGGAAATATTGCGAAAGCGAAAAATTATGTAGAAGGAAAAGGAAAATATTATGGTAGATTTAATCAAGGTGTTGTTACTATCAATTTACCAGATGTTGCTCTTTCTTCTGATGGCGATATGGATAAGTTCTGGCAAATCTTTGATGAAAGATTAGATTTATGTCATAAAGCATTACAAATTAGACATAAAAGATTAAGCAAAGTAACCAGTGATGTTGCTCCTATCCTATGGCAACATGGAGCTTTAGCAAGGTTAGATAAAGGAGAATCCATTCATGAATTATTACATCATGGCTATTCTACTATTTCACTTGGTTATGCTGGATTATATGAATGTGTAAAATATATGACAGGTCATTCTCATACTGATCATGGCGAAGGTGAAGAATTTGGACTTAAAGTTATGCAACATCTAAATGATGCTGCTAAAAAATGGAAAGCTGAAGAAGATATTGATTATTCCGTTTACGGAACTCCGATTGAATCTACTACTTATAAATTTGCAAAATGCTTAAAAGAAAGATTTGGAACCATAAAAGGCATTACAGATAGAAATTATATTACAAATTCTTATCATGTTCCTGTATTTGAAGAAATAGACGCCTTTTCTAAATTGAAACTAGAAAGTGAATTCCAAAAATTAAGTCCAGGAGGTGCCATTTCTTATATCGAAACACCTAATTTACAAAATAATCTTGAATCTGTTATTGAAGTTATTCAATACATTTATGATAATATTATGTATGCTGAACTTAATACCAAAAGTGATTATTGCCAAAAATGTGGCTATACTGGTGAAATTTTAATTGATGATAACTTAGAATGGTATTGTCCAAATTGTGGCAATCGTGACCACAATACCTTAAATGTCGCAAGGCGTACTTGTGGTTATATTGGTACTAATTTCTGGAATAAAGGAAGAACACAAGAAATTAAAGAAAGGGTCTTACATTTAGATAATAAGGTGGCTGAAAAACTATGAAATATAATTCGATAAGAAAAATGGATATATCCAATGGTCCAGGTGTTCGTGTTTCTGTATTTATGCAAGGATGTAGCTTTCATTGTAAAAATTGCTTTAATCCAGAAACATGGGATTTTGATGGTGGAAAAGAATTTGATGAAAACACAGTAAATGAAATTTTGAAATTATGTGATAAAGATTATATTAAAGGGCTTTCTATTTTAGGTGGAGAGCCTATGCATCCTAAAAATATTGAAGCTACAACTGGACTTGCGAAAGCTTTTAAAGAACATTTTCCGAATAAAAATTTATGGATGTGGTCTGGTTTTAATTTTGAAGAAAATTTGAAAAATAAAGAAGCTATGAAATATGTCGATGTTTTAGTAGATGGAACTTATGTAGATGAGCTTCATTCCCCTATCTTGAAGTGGAAAGGTTCTTCGAATCAAAGAGTAATTGATGTGCAAAAATCACTTAAAGATAATAAAACTGTTTTGTTTGAAAACTGATATTTTTAGAAAAGAGGAAAAAGCTATTTTTGGGGAGGAGGAAAAAAATATATTTTTCCTCCGTCCCCAAAAATAGCTTTTTCCTCTTTTCCCAAAATATCAATTTAATAATTTAAGGTCTATATTTTGTGCTTTATATTTATTGGTTTTTTCATCTAATTTAAATTCTGTTAATGTATTTTCCAATGATTCACTATTTTGTTTTAAATCAGTTGTATAATATAAATTAATATTATTAAATGTTATGTTATTCGTAACTAATTCTCTAAATACTTCTGCCATATGTCTATCATCTTCGCAAACCATAATTAATTGTGGTAAGGATTTAAATCCTGAATCTAGTGGTACAAAATTATCATAAAAATCTTTGTAAAATTTCATTTTGTCGATAAGCTTTTTTTGCCAATCGTTTTCTCTTCTTACTACTTCAAATAAAAAGTCTATAGATTTCCCTGATTTGGTAAGTTTGACTGCTCCCCCACTTGGTTTGAATATTTTTCCCATTGTTTTTGCTGTTAGAGCTGGTTTTACGGTATAAGAATCAAATACTTTTACTTTTTTTAAATAGGCAATAAGCACTTGATTTCCTGCTAATCTTTTCTTGATCATGGCAACTGGTTTTGTGTTGTCTGATGGTTGCCATTTACATTCTACATCATCTCTAGTGTCTAGTAAATATTTTCCCATTTTTTCTAGGCAATAAATTCTGTAAATTCCTTTTCCTTCATCTGAGTTAAAATAATATCTTGTTAAAATTTTTGATTTTACTAATCCTTCTAGCTTATTATTTAATTTGTCTTGTGATTTTACCTCATATCCTTTTATGAGTAACATTTGCATTAATTGTCTTGATGTGATAAATTCGAACTCATTTACTAAATAAAGAATGGCAAAATGAATGTCTGTAATGTGTCCAATGTTGATTTTGTGTACGACTTGGTTCATGGATACATATCCATCTTGACCGTCAAATGTTTTGATTTCGCCTTTTCTAATAGCAAATGGCGATACTTGTGCTTTGATTTGGTTATCTTCAACCATTTTTTAACTCCTCCTTTTTATTTAGGTTATGTATTTATTTTAGCACTACTTTTATTGTTTGTCTATAGCTAAAAATTCAAATGATTTCCATTTTTTAACTTTCTAGTAATGATTTTATTTCTTTCTCTGTTAAATATCTCCATTCTCCTAATTTTAAATCTTTTACATCAATATTTCCTATTTTACATCTATGAAGAGCTAATACTTTTTTGTGAATTGCTTGACACATCTTTCTTACTTGCCTATTTTTTCCTTCATGTATGGTTATTTGAATTCTCGATTGATTTTTTTGTTCTTCTATTTTTAAAATTTTTACTTTGGCAGGTCTAGTTTTATAGTTATTATCTATAACTACTCCTTGCTCCAATTTTTCTACTTCTTCTTTGGTTATTCTTCCAGAGATTGTAACATTGTAGGTTTTGTCGATTTCATGTTTAGGATGTGTCAATCGATTAACAAAATCACCATCATTGGTAAGGATTAAAGCCCCTGATGTATACATATCCAGTCTTCCAACCGGAACAATTCTTTTTTCTACTTTGACTAAGTCTAAAACTTTATTTCTTCCAAATTGTTCTTTTGCCGTTGTTACATAGCCAATTGGTTTATTGAGTAATAGATATATTTTTTCTTCTTCTGGTTTTACGATTTTTCCATTATATTTTACCTCATCTGTTTTAGGATTTATTTTTGCTCCTAATGCTTGAACCACTTTTCCATTGACTTCGACTTTTCCTTCTAAAATCAATTGTTCACATTTTCTTCTTGAGGCTATCCCACTTGCTGCTAAATATTTTTGTAATCTCATTTCTTCCATTTAATTTTCCTCTTTTAATTGGTTTATCATTTCTTGAAAATAAGTTGGAATTTTAGCTTCCAATTTCATTGGTTCCTTGGTAATAGGATGTTTGAATTCAATTTTCCAAGCATGCAGACATTGTCCTTTTATTCTCCACTCATTTTTTCTTTTGTATTAAACTTCATCTCCCACAATGGGAAATCCAATATGAGATAGATGAACTCTTATTTGATGGGTTCTTCCTGTTTCAATGCGAATTTCT
>CALXRJ010000066.1 GCA_944390615.1 uncultured Clostridia bacterium
AGTAAGTATTTAGATGAAATTTTTACGATACAGGAGCAGTTAAAAAAGAAAACATTATTGATGGATATGCAAAATACCTCAAAATACATAAATTTCGAGAGCTTAATCAAAGAGGGAAAAGAACTAATAGCAAATGGAAATCATGCTTATGACCAAATTACAATCAATCCAGAAGAAATGAAAATATTACTTTTTACATCAGGAACAACTGGAAACTCAAAAGCAGTTATGTTATCACATAAAAATATATGTTCTAATATTATATCAGTTGCAAGTATCGTAAAAGTAGATCATACAACCTCTGTTTTGTCTATTTTACCATTACACCACACTTATGAATGTACATTAGGATTTTTACTTGTGCTATATGGAGGAGGAACGATTAGTCATTGTGAAGGTTTAAGGCATATTACACAAAATATCCAAGAATACAAACCAACTTTTATTTTATGTGTACCTTTATTATTAGAAAATGTTTATAAGAAAATAATAAAAACATTAAAAACAAGCCTGCCAAAAAAATACACAGAAGATGAAAACAAAATCATGGAAAAACTTCCTTTTTATTTAAAAGGAATTGTAAAAAGAAAAGTAAAAAAATCATTAGGAGGAAAAATAAAAACCTTTATTGTAGGAGCAGCAGCTATTAAACCAGATATTGTAGAAGGATTTTTCAGCTTAGGAATAAAAGTATTACAAGGATATGGTTTAACAGAATGTTCTCCATTGGTTGCAGGAAATAATGATTTCTATTATAAAGCTGCATCTTGTGGCATGCCAATTCCAAATGTAACCTATAAAATTGATAACCCAAATGAAGAAGGAATTGGAGAAATTATTGTAAAAGGACCAAATGTCATGCTTGGCTATTACCAAAATGAAGAAGCAACAGCGAAAGTTTTAAAAGATGGCTGGTTTCACACAGGAGATTTAGGCTATATGGATGAGGAAAAGTTCCTTTATATAGCAGGAAGAAGCAAAAATATGATACTAACCAAAAATGGAGAAAACATTTATCCAGAAGAAATAGAAAATATTTTAAATGATAATGATTTAATTGAAGAATCACTAGTCATTGGAGCATCTGATGGTAAAGATGATGTACAAGTAAAAGCTAAAATTTTTCCCAATATTGAAGCAATCAAAGAATACCTAGGAAATAAAATACCAACCAAAGAAGATATTCGAAAAGTACTTTCAGATGCTGTAAAAAAAGCAAATGAAAAATTACCTAATTTTAAACATATTAAATCTTTTAAAATTATGGATGAGGATTTTGAAAGAACAACAACCAATAAGGTTAAAAGATTTGGAAAAAATGTAGAGGAGGAAGATAAAGAAAATAACAAATAAAAACTTGCTTTTTTATGTAAAGAATGGTATAATTTTTATGTAACAATTCTTGGTTGTCTTTGAACCATGTTTTCAGAGACATTGCCTGCCTGATAATTAAAAGGAGGAGAATACTATGAAGCGGAAAATTAAAAAAACACTAGCAATCATTTTGGGTATTTTGATTTTTTATACCATTGGATGTATCATTTCAAATGAAATTATTACTTCTTCGGAACAAGAACCAATCAGTAGTGAACAAGTGGCGAGTTATAAAAAAGCTGCTCAAGATATTTACGAAAAAATGCAAGCAGGAAGTCGATTATATGAAATTCCTAAAGGAGCTTCTTTAGAATTGACTGACACAGCCATAATTATAAGTGTTGCCGACGAAGCTTATCGAGGGAGAGTTATAGCATATTTAGAAAATGATAAACTAGTATGTGTATATGATGCGGAAGAGCCTCCTTCAAATATGGTGCTTTGCCAAGTGATGGGAATTTGTTTCGGAGCTATTTTAGGCTGTCTCTTTTATATTGCAAAAGGAGTGGTTCAAACTTTAAAAGAAGCAAAAATCCGCGGCAAAAATCCGCAAAAATAGTTAAAAAAGGGGGAGAATATTCTGCGTTTTAGAATATTCTTTCCCTTTTTAGAGTATTTAAAATTACACCTAGAATGGAAGCAAAAATATTTTTTTGCTTCCATTTGCCAATTTATTCTAATTATTCATGGTTTCTTGTACGGCATGAAAAGTTTCTTTTGTTCGATTAAAATATCTTGTTAAAGGCTCTTTTCGATCCATTTTATCAATAATTTGTGCAAGTAAAGGAGCCATATCAACAGAGAAGAACCAATCATGGTTTGAAAATTCTTTTGGAATATAAGAAAGGTTAGTTGTATAAATAGTATCAAACAAGCCTTTTTCTTTTGCTTCTAAGAACATATCAAATCCTTCTGTAAATAAAGCGAAAGTAGAAGCAATACAAATTTTATTGGCACCCATTTGACGAACTTTTTCAGAAACTTCAATAACAGAACCTCCGGAAGCAATCATGTCATCTACAATTAAAACATTTTTACCTTTTACATCACTTCCCATATAAGTATGAGAAACAACCGGATTTTTACCATTTACCAATTTACTTAAATCACGTCTTTTATAAAAAACACCAACATCACATCCAATAATTTCTGCGTAATACCTAGCTCTTTCCATAGCACCAAAATCTGGGCTAATGACAATGGTATTTTCAAAAATAGTGGGATCATTTTTTGCCATTTCCTCTATAATAATATTAGATGGATAAAAATTGTCAAAAGATAAACTTGGTGTGGCATTAATAACATTTGGGTCATGGGCATCAAAAGTGATAATACTCTTTACTCCTAATCTTTCTAGTTCCTGAAGAGCAATGGCACAATCTAATGATTCTCTTCCTTTTCTTCGATGTTGCCTAGCTTGGTATAAAAGTGGCATAACAACAGTTACTTTTGCACTATGACCACAAGTGGCAGATATCACTCTTTTGATATCTTGAAAATGCTCATCAGGCATCATTTCATGATCCTTGCCACGACATTTGTAAGTAACACTGTAATTTCCAACATCACATAAAATGTAAATTTCCTTATTTCTGATGGAGTCATTAATAATGACTTTACCTTCTCCATTTGAAAAACGCGAAGCTGTCAATCTAGCGATGTATGTCTTATTGGTTTCATTTCGTAATTTTAATAAATTTTGTTCAACTTTTTCTCCGAATTCTTTGCAATTATCTAGTACGAGTAGTGCTAAATCATTTTTTGACATTTTTCATCCTCCTAAACTTTTTTTCTTTATTATATGGGCATAAACGGCAAAAGTCAATAGAAGGGATTGAATTTTTAAGAAAAATAGTGTAAAATAATTGCGAGGTGAGAAGTATGTCAAAACCGATTGTTGCTATTATTGGTAAACCAAATGTAGGAAAATCTACATTTTTTAATTATATTGTAGGAAGTAGAATATCTATTGTAGAAGATACCCCAGGTGTTACAAGAGATAGAGTATATGGAGAAAGTAATTGGCGAGGTAGAAACTTTACTTTAATTGATACAGGTGGAATTGAACCAGCAAATGGAGATGTAATTTTATCGCAAATGAGATTACAAGCCAATATTGCCATAGATATTGCAGATGTAATAATTTTTTTAACTGATATTCGTCAAGGTGTTACAGCAGCTGATGAAGAAATAGCCTTAATGCTAAAAAAATCGAAAAAGCCAGTTGTATTAGTTTGTAATAAGGCTGATAGTTATCAAAAATTTGAGAATGATAAATATGAATTTTATGGCTTAGGATTAGGAGATCCTATGCCTGTTTCAGCAAGCAATGCACAAGGAATAGGTGATGTTTTAGATGCAATTTACGAAAAGTTTCCGAAAGAAGAAAATGACCAAGAAGAGGAAGAAAGAATTAAAGTTGCAGTAATTGGAAAACCAAATGTAGGAAAATCCTCTCTGATTAATAAAATATTAGGAGAAAATAGAAATATCGTAAGTAATATAGCAGGAACTACGCGTGATGCCATCGATTCTTATTTCGAAAACGAAAGTGGAAAATATATCTTTATTGATACAGCAGGTATTAGAAGAAAAAGCAAAGTAACAGAAAAAATTGAAAAATATAGTGTCATGAGGTCTATTCTAGCCATAGAAAGAGCAGATGTTTGTTTAATGTTAATTGATAGTACAGAAGGGGTAACAGACCAAGATGCTAAAATTGCAGGAGAAGCTCATGAAGCTGGAAAAGGTATTATTATAGTTGTTAATAAATGGGATGAATATGAGAAAGATACGGGGACTTTAGAGCAATATAAAAAAGAAATTTATCAAAAATTATCCTATTTATCTTATGCACCAATTTTATTTATATCAGCAAAAACAGGACAAAGAGTCAATAAATTATTTGGTATGATAAATGAGGTAGCTGAACAAAATGCCAAACGAATTACAACCAGTGAATTAAATCAGGTCATTAATGAAGCAATTGCAATTGTTCAGCCACCAACGGATAAGGGAAAAAGACTAAAAATATTTTATGGAACGCAAAGTTCTACCAAACCACCTACATTTGTGATATTTGTTAATAAAAAAGATTTATTCCATTTTTCTTATGAGAGGTATTTGGTAAATCATATTCGTAAAGAATTTGGGTTGATAGGAACACCGATTCGAATCATTGTGCGAGAAAAGTTGGAGAAAGAAGTAATATAATAATTTTTTGTTCATAAAGAGGAGATGGTTCTTCGCAAAAGATGTTTTTGCAAGGAACCATTTTCCGTTTCCAAAAATATAAAAAATTTAAGTTTCGGTTTTTTTCCAATCTGCTAATTGCAGTTGCTTGGGTTTCGCGTATGATAGGTTTTATTTTGGCATTATGATTGGCTCATTTCATAAGCTAAGAACTTCTATGCAAAATTTTT
>CALXRJ010000067.1 GCA_944390615.1 uncultured Clostridia bacterium
AGTTGCTAAAACAATTTTCGGAGCCAGGGCTTTATAATACCTACCGTGTTTCACATATTCCACACTAGTGACCTTATTTTCCTGAGTAAGTACATTGGTCACATTGGAATAAAATTCAAAAAAAATCCCTTTTTCTATCAATTTTTGTTCCAATGTGTAGAATATGTTTCTGGCTTTGCTCGTCCCGGTGTGCATAAATGGAACTGTAACAAGTTCCAGTCCAGCTTTCTTGGAACGTTCAATCAGATTTTTGGCTAGCGGATGACCTTTTCCACCAACTTTTTCGTTTGGTGCTCCATATTTTACATATATGGAAACCACCTCGTTTATAAGTTTCTTTAATTCTTCTGTTGAAAGGAATTTTTCTAACTCTCCTCCAACAAAAGTTGTGTCCTCCGGATTAAATAAACTCAGTTTGCAATCCGAAAAAGCTCCAGCACCTGCAAATCCATGTGTTATGGCACAAACCTTGCACTTAACACACTTTCCAGCTATTTCTACAGGGCATACTCTCTTTTCAATTGGGTTGCCTGCGTCTAATAGCAGAATTTTTGCTTGTGGTTGCAGTTCGCTTAACCGCAAAGCACAGAAAATCCCAGCCGGTCCTGCTCCAACAATGATTACGTCGTATTTTTTCATACTTTCTTGTCCCCCTTATGGATGTGATAGGAATGGAACACTATAACAGTGTTTCATTATTTGCTTGTGTTTCCTTTTTATTTTATAACAAAATATCTCTTTTTTCAATGTTTTTATGTAAATTAGTTTATATTTTTTATTCATCACTTTCTTTTTCCTCCTTTGTATGAAAAATTTCTTTTTAAAATAAAAAAATAAATGAATTCCTTAAATTTCTAAAGAATTCATTTATTTGCTTAAAATTAAGCATTTTCTCGAATCTCTGGGTTGTCTCCTAATATTTCTTCAGCTAAGCTATTATTATGATTAAATAACCTAACATATCCTTCTAAAGAATTTGCCTTTTCTTTTAATAATGCTACATCTGAATTAACATATATTTTTGCTTTTCCTTTTCCATTTTTGGCTTCTTGTATTAAATTAGAAACAGGAGAATTTCCGTCAAATGCAACTACAACAGAATTTCTTCTTTCAAAGATTTCATAATTAAAGCTTTTGTATATACCAAGTTCCGATGGATCAGGAGAAACATAAATCCCACTTAATTCAGGATTGTTTTCTAAATTTTCTCTGATGTCTTCTGATACAAATTTTGGAACAACTGCTGTTACATTAAATTTTTTGTTTAATTCTTTTGAAATATCTAAAACTGCTCTTTCATATCCTTGCATTTTATGTCCGATTAATATGTAGGTATTTTTATTGTTTACTTTTTCTAATAATTCTTTTAAAGCTTTTTTGGTATCTTCATTTAATGTTGTTATTCTTCCTTTAGAGTTGAAGCTTCCTCCTGCTATTACAATTGGCATTTTGTCGGTTGGAAGTTCTACTATTTTTTCTTTAAAGATTTTATAAGAATTTAGGTTATTAATGCCTTTTGTGTCTATACTGTCTAAGTCAATATTTTCTAGTCTTTTTTCTTCTTCTTCTTGTAATGCTTCTTGAATGGTTCTTCCTGCTAAAAATTCTTCAAATTTTTTTGATTTTTTTTCAAAATAGGCTTTTCGTTCTGCTAAAATCTTATCTTCTACTTCTCTCATTTTTTCAAAATCTTTATCTTTTATGTCTAATAAATTTCTTAAAGCAATTTGTTCATCTATAGTATCAATTCCATAGAAACCACATCCATCTGTACCTTGTACACATTTTACACCAGCTTCTAAATATTTTTTGATTGGATGATCATTTAAATTGGTTAAATTGTTTAGTCTTACATTGGAAGATAATTGGAATTCTAATACCGCATCTAAATCTTTCATTTTGCTAATAATTCTTTTTCCTTCTTTTGAGTCTAAATCTGGAACATATAACCCATGTCCTAATCGAAATGGTGGCGCTTTTTTACCATTTGGTACACAGATTTTGATACAGTCTAAGGCTTTTTCTACATTATCTTTAAAAGCATCTGTTTCTCCAGCATGTAGTCTTATGGTAAATCCTTCATCTTCATAAATCGCATATTTTACAATTTCTTCGATAATATCGGAAAAATCGGTTACATTATTAATTTCTTCTCCTATTAAGTCCATTCCTACAACATATGGGCTTCTACTTACTGCTTTTATGATGGCTGGACATTCTTTTAACTGTTGCTCTGTAAACAATGTTCTACTTGCTGCTGCTAAATAACGAATGGCAACACCTGTTTCTTCCTCAATTTTTGGCATTACTTCATGCATTTCTACTAAATGCATAATTCCTGCCTCTCCTTTTTTTGGTAAAGTAGAGTTGGCAATTTCAACATATTGTATTCCTTGTTTTTGATATTCTCTTGCTATCCATAATAATTTATCTTGATAAAAAGTATTATGTTCGTACTTGCTTCCTTGCTTACTATCTTCTAACATTTTCTTTAAAGCTTCTCTAATATCTTTATCTTCTACGTTTTCTATTTTTTCTAAACTTAACTCTATTTTTTCGTTTTCTGTAACAGCTTTTCCCCTTATAATGGCATAACGATATAATAGCGTTTTTTCAAGGTTTGTGAAAACTGCTTGCCCATCTTTTAATAATACTAAACTATTTCTTATTTTGACAATGTTTTCTTCTGCATTTTCTAAATTATTTAAAATGAGATCTGCCATATTAATAAAAACTTCGTCATCTATTTTTCGCTCTAATTTTTTACCAGTAAGTTCTGAATTTTTATATTTTTTTTCTATTTCTTTTCTCTTTTTGGTAAGTTCTTTTTCTTGTTTGGCATTAACTTTTAAGCCGAGTTTTTTTATGTAATATAGCGAATATCCTATTTGATGTTTTATTCCTAAAGCAATTAATAGGTCTGGTTGTAAAATTTGATTTAAATGAGTATGTAAGTCTGTTCTAAATTTTGATTTTTTTAAGATATAAGATTTTACAATGGTTTTTTCAATGGGAAGTTTATAATCTTTTGTTTGTGCCATAAGTAATTTTATAATTGCCGGAATTTTGGCTTTTCGATCAACTCTTCCATCTGGATAAATATTGGCAATTTTAATGCCGCCTAATCGAAAAATATATACTTCTTCACCATTATCATTAATACAGGCAGGTAATTTGCCTGTAATGATTTTCATGTCGTTTTCATCTTTTTTGGTTTCTACATTGGCAACTTTTGCTAAATTGGTAATTAAATTTCCTGTATGATGATTTGGGGTTTTTAAGACATAAATTAATTCATCTGGTTCTTCAGATTGATATAAATAAACAACAATATCTTTTTCTTTATCTAAATAAAATTTTGTTACAAAATCTTTTGAATTCATGACTCCCTCCTTTTCTATAATTTCCGTCATTTATGTTAATCAATATTTTATCACATTTTTCTTGTTTTTTCAATACTTTTATGTAAACTTTTTGTTTGCCAAAAAAAAAGAAGGCTACTATTCACAGTGTATTCATACTGTAGAGAAGCCTCCAACGGTTATTAAGCCGCCTCAAACGGTTATGGTTATAAAATTTATGGAATGACGAATGTGACCAGAATACCTGATAGAGCATCTTAACTTAAATAAAATGAGGAAGCGCGAAGGATGTAGCGAGAGGCTCGTTTTATTTAAGTTTAGATGCTCTTCAGGTATGCCGGGAGCCGAGGAATGCAATAAATTTTATAACCATAACCGTTTGAGGCGGCTTAATAACCGTTGGAGGCGGCTTATTCCAGCCATGAATTACAACTAGCAAACTCTCTTTGCGATTAACTTATTGTACCAATCTTTCTGTTTCTTTAGCAATCATAAGTTCCTCATTTGTAGGAATTACATAAATTTTAACTTTAGACTCTGGTTTAGAAACTAATTTTTCTTCTCCTCTTTCGTTATTAGCATCCACATCTATTAAAACACCCATAAATTCAAGTTGTTCACAAATCTTCTTACGAATATTGATTTGATTTTCTCCAACTCCTCCTGTAAATACAATCGCATCCATACCTCTCATAGCTACCGCATATTTGGCTATATAACTAGCAATTGCATAAGTAAAACTTTTAATTGCAATTTCTGCTCTTTCATTTTCTCCATAAGAGGCTGCTTCTATTTCCCTAAAATCTGGTACTAATCCAGATATTCCTTGGACTCCTGATTTTTTATTTAAGATATTTTCTATTTCATCTGCTGATAAGTTTTCTTTCTTCATTAAAAATGTAACTACAGATGGGTCTAAATCTCCACTTCTTGTAACCATTGGAATTCCTCCTAATGGTGTTAATCCCATAGAAGTATCGATTGATTTTCCTCCATCTACCGCACATATACTAGAACCTTGACCTAGATGGCAAGTTACAATTTTTAAATCTTTGATATCTTTTCCCTCTATTTCGGCAAGTCTAGCTGAAACATACATATGAGAAGTACCATGAAAACCGTATTTTCTGATTCCATATTTTTTGTAAAATTCATAAGGAATTGGATAAATATAATGTTCTTTTGGCATAGTTTGATGGAATGCAGTATCAAAAACTCCTACCATTGGTTTTCCAGGCATTACTTTTTGACAAGCTTCAATTCCCATAATACCTGCTGGATTATGAAGAGGTGCTAAATCTGTACATTCTTTTAAAATTTCCACCACTTTATCATCAATTAAGCATGATTCACTTATTTTTTCTCCACCATGAACTAATCTATGTCCAATGGCATTTACTTCATCTAAACTATCAATTACTTTATATGCTGGATTTGTTAACTGTTTTAAAGTAAAATCAATTGCTTCTGTATGGTTTAATGCTGTATGGTCTATTTTTACTTTTTTTCCGCAAGCTTTATGGGTAATAAAAGCTTCTTGTTCTCCTATTCTTTCATATTTTCCAGAAGCTAAAACCTCTTCTGTTTCCATGTTAATTAATTGGTATTTTAGGGATGAACTACCACAATTTAATACTAATATTTTCATTTTTTAATCTTTCCTTTCTTTCCATTTTTAATTTTTTGCAAACTTGTTTTTTGAATTAAAGCATAGGACTCTTTTGCTATCATTAACTCTTCATTAGTTGGTATTACCCAAACTTTTACTTTGGAATTAGGACTAGAAATTTCTCTTTCTTCTCCTTTGGTGGTATTATTTAAATCTTCTTCTAATTCTACGCCCAAAATTCCTAAATATTCACAAATATGCTTTCTATCTAATATGCCTTTTTCTCCAACACCTGCTTCAAAAGTTATCACATCAACACCACCCATAGCAACTGCCATTTTAGCAATTTCCCCGGCAATTCTATAATCAAATACATCTAGTGCAAGTTTTGCATGATGCCCTCCTGATAATGCATCTAATTCAATGTCTCTAAAATCTAATGATATCCTAGAGATGCCATATACACCAGATTTTTTGTTTAAAATCTCATCCATTTCGTCTGGCGTAAGTTCTTTATGATCCGTTTTAGCAAGTTCTTTTACCCCTACCGTTGGCTTTTCGGCTTTTTTGATGAGATAGGTAACAACTGATGGATCTAAATCGCCACTTCTGGAGCCCATTGGAATGCCACCTAATGGTGTTAACCCCATCGTAGTATCTTGAGATTTTCCATCTTTGATAGCACAAAGACTTGCCCCTTGCCCTAAATGACAACTTATTATTTTTAAATCTTTTATATCTTGATGCATAAGTTCTGCCACTCTTTGGCTTACATACTCATGAGAAATACCATGAAAACCATATTTTCTTATACCATATTTTTCATAATATTCATAGGGAATTGGATAAATATATCTTTCTTTTGGAATGGTCTGATGAAAAGAGGTATCAAATACCGCTACCATCTTCATTTGTGGCACAACCTTCCTACATGCCCTTATTCCTGCTACTGCATTGGGATTATGAAGAGGTGCTAAATCAGAGCATTTTTCAATTTCTTGAATGACTTCATCTGTAATGAGTACAGAGGATGTAAATTTTTCTCCTCCATGAACCACTCTATGTCCGATTCCTGCCAATTCATCTAAACTTTTCATAACACCATAATGTCGATTTAATATTCTAGCTAAAATGAATTTAATGGCTTCTTCATGATTTTTTACTTCATGCTCAAATTTATGTTTTACCCCTCGAACTTTATGGGTTAAAAATGACCCTGCTAAGCCTATTCTTTCGTAATTTCCTTTTACTAGCATTTCATTGGTTTCCATATCAATTACTTGATATTTTAAAGATGAACTTCCTGCATTTACTACTAAAATCTTCATACAACACCTCTTTTCTTTTATTGTGCCTGAACAGCCGTTATGGCAATTACCCCCACTATATCATCAGCAGAACATCCACGGGATAAGTCATTTACTGGTTTTGCAATTCCTTGGCAAAGTGGTCCATAGGCTTCTGCTTTAGCTAATCTTTGTACTAATTTGTAGCCTATGTTTCCAGCATTTAAATCAGGGAATATTAATACATTTGCTTCTCCTTTTAATTGGCTTCCTGGTGCTTTAGATTTTGCTATTTCTGGTACAATAGCACTGTCTACCTGTAATTCTCCATCTACTAAAAGCTCCTTGTTTTTTTCTTTTACTAATTTAGTGGCTTCGATTACTTTTTCTGTTAGTTCTGATTTAGCACTTCCATAAGTTGAATAGGATAACATTGCAACTTTAGGTTCTGCTTGCACTAGTTGCTTGAAACTTTCGGCAGAAGATATAGCTATTTCTGATAATTCATCTGCTGTTGGATTTTGGTTTAATCCACTATCTCCAAATAGAAACGTTCCTTTTTCTCCATATTCACAATTAGGAACACACATTACAAAAAAGGCTGAAACAAGCTTTGTTCCTGGTTTTGTTTTTAAGATTTGAAGAGCAGGTCTTAGGGTATCTGCTGTTGAGTGAATAGCACCAGATACCAAACCATCTGCTTCTGATTCTTCATCTTTTAACATCATCATGCCAAAATAGATTGGCTGTTTTAAAAGTTCTTTTGCTTCTTCTAAAGTCATTCCTTTGTTTTTTCTTAATTCATATAATTTTTCTGCATATTCTTCTTTCTTGTTGGAAGTTAATGGATTGATAATTTTAACTCCTTCTAAGTTTATTTGATATGCTTTTCCATCTTGTTTAATTTTTTCTTCATCTCCTAAAAGTATCACTTTGGCAAATCCTTGGCTGATAACTTTACTGGCTGCTTCTAGTACTCTTTTATCTTCTGACTCTGGTAAAATAATTGTTTTACTGTTTTTTCTAGCTCGATTTTTTATTTCCTCTATAAATGACATTTTTTAGTTCCTCCCTTTTGATTAAATTTGTGCTTTCATGATTGTTAAGGTTTGATAAGATGTATTTCCATTACGATCTCTTATCCAAAAATAATAGGTTGTGTTAATGTCTAGTGATGTAGTGATAACAATTGGTTCTGTTCTTGGTACTACTGTTTGTGTGTTTACTTCATTTTCTGTTTGCTGGATAATATTTTCTGCAAATATCATATTACCCCATATTACATTATTTGGCAAACTGGTATTAATGCTATTGCTTTGTGTGTTCTGTGTATTTTGATTATCGGTTGTGTTTGTATTGTTTTCTTCTGTTACCTCAGATTCTACTTCCACAAATTCAGTTGGAACAGATAGGAAATTGGTAATTTGCCATCCGGTTATATCTAAATCTTTATTTAATGTGATTTCTACATGGTTATTGGTATTTCCAGTCCAATCTGCTGATACACTTACAGAAGAAATAATATTTCCTGCCCCTAATTCATATCTTCCTGCTTGTGGGAAACAATCTACTAGGATTTCTAATTCACTAACATTTCCTAGGTTATCTACGGCATATACTTTATATCTTCCATTTTCTTTCACAGTTCTTGTGTTGTTTTCTTGTGACCAAGTATTTTGATCCCAACTAAATGGATTTTCATATAAACCAGATTCGGTATCTTCTGCTGTAACATTTATGGTTACATAACCTGCTGATAAATTGTCTTGATTAATGGTATAGGCGATTTGTGGTGGAGTGGTATCAATTTTGTTTATTTCAATCGATTGTGTGGTTATGTTTCCTGCTGCATCTTGTATCCAAATAGAATAGGTTCCATTTTCTGTAATTTCTGATGTTACCTCTAAATTAGGTGTAACGCCTTCTATTGTTTGCCATTGTCCACTTTGTGGTTCATTTTCATCTTTTGTTATGGCCCAAGCTGTTAATCTAATGTTGTCTTCTGCTATGATTTTTACTTGTTTTAAAACTTCCCATGTTTCATTTTCATAGGTAATTTCTTTAAATTGTGGTGCTTGTTTGTCTATATCAACAATTGTTAAATTCTCAAAATTAGGATATCCATAACCATAAAGTTCATCTTTTCCTTCTTCTCCTAGATCTACACAAAAGTTTCTTAAAAAATTATAAATATCTAAAATCGTTGCATTTTTATCATAAGTTTTGATAAGTGCAATGGCAGAAACAATTTGGGCATTAGAGTATCCTGGTCCAGACCATCTTGAAATAGTTGAAGTTGTGTTAAAAATTTCTTCAATATCTGTACTAGGTGCTGCAAAATCTATATATTCTCCTGTTCCAGAATAATCTGTAACACTTAAGTCTCTACCAAGAGACGAAATTGCTATTGTCATGCCATGATTGGCAGGGTAATTTTCTTTGTCATTTGTAGAAATAGAACATACTGGTACATTTTCTCTAAAAGCTCTTTCTAATACTTTGTCAATCGCTTCATGCTGACCATGGATTAATTCATAACAAATGACATCTGCATGTTCAATTCCATAAGCAAGTGCCTGGATTATGCTGCCAACTGAAGTATATCCTTCTTGTGTTACGGTAACTAATGGCATAATTTTTACATTAGAGGTTGTAGAATCTACTAGTACTTCTGCCATTCTACTTCCTTGTGCAATGGTTTCTCCTATTTCTTGGTTATCTAAAATAAAATTATAATAGTTTTCGTCTATTCTTTCATGGAAAAATTCATTTTGATAATCTAACCCATAGCCAATTGTTGCAATAACTATGTCAGCAGGATTTCCGTTTTCGTTTATAATATCTGCATAGTTATCTAACCCCATTGTCGTTACTCCTAATGAATGATGGCCTTTTAAATCTACTTGTGCCTCACCATACATGGTTTGTGATATGTCATTAATCGGCTCATCTATAAATATTTCATCATAAAATACTTTTTCAATATATGCTTGCTCTTGATAATAATTGTACATTGCTTTTGTTAATTTTTCTGAGTAAAAACTAAGCATATATAAGCCATCTGCCAATTCTAGAATTTCTTCCCCTGGCACTTGTTCTTTTACTTCTTCTGCCTCAACAATAATGTTTTTGGTTTGAAATGGATTCTTTATGGTAAATACCTGATTATTAACTGATATATCAAATACAGAATTGGATAATAAGTTTCTCATTTCTTCTTCTGAAGTATAGGCAATATTTTCTTGCTCTTCTGAGATATCAAATTCTTCTCTTAAAGATGTGTCTATGCCATCTCTTTTCACTTCTTTGGTATTCAAATCTATGGTGATTTCTGTAAAATAATTTTTGCCAACTAATCCATCATCATAAGATATTTCTGGTTTTTGATTCATTTTTACTAGTATTATAATGGCTACAATGATGATGATAATTCCTATTATAATTCCTGCTATTTTTAATGCTTTTTTTACTTTTGTTCTTGTTTTTCTTCGCATAAAAACCTCACCTATCATTTCATTTGATTTTTCTACTTTTTATATTTTACTTTAAAATATAAAAAATAGCAATATATTTTTCGGGACGGAGGAAAAAAATATTTTTTATTGTTTTAATTTGGAAAGCATTTCCTGGTATTTTTCAAGTTTTGCTCTTTCTTCTTCTACTTTTTCCTTTGGTGCTTTATTTACAAATCCAGGATTATTTAGCATTTTTTCTGCTCTTTGGATTTCAAATTCTATTTTTTTCATTTCTTCTTCTTTTCTTTTGGCTTCTTCTTCTAAATCTACTAACCCTTCTAATGGCATATATAATTCTATTCCATCTTTTATTATACTAACAGCATTTTCTGCAATGCCTTGTTTATTTTCTTGTAGGGTGATTTTTTCTCCAAATCCCAGTTTTTGTATGAAATCTTGGGCTTCTTGTATTTCTTTTTTATATTTTGTTGTTACAAAAATAAGTTCTACCTTTTTGGTTGGATGAACATTCATCTTAGCTCTTACATTTCGTATTTCTACTATGATTTGTTTGATTATTTCAATAAAGTTTTCTTCTAAATCATAACAAAAGTTTTCTTTTGCTTTTGGCCATTTGGATATCATTAAATCTTTGTTATTATATGGTACTAAATTTCGATAAATTTCAGTAGTTACAAATGGCATAAATGGATGTAATAGTTTCATAGAAATACCAAATACATAGTCTAATACAAAACATACTCTTACCTTTTCTTCTTCGTTTTCACTGTATATTCTTGATTTTACCATCTCAATATACCAGTCACAAAATTCATCTCTAATAAAGCCATAAATTTTGTCTAATGCAATTCCTAAATCATAGTTTTCTATATTTTGGGTAACTTCTTTAACTAATTTATCTAGTTGATTGATAATCCATTTATCTTCAATTTTTATAGCATTTTCTTTCCATTCATGATTGACAAAATTTTTATCATAAAATGCAAATATTTTTTCATCTTCTACTAAATTCATGGTAATAAATTTAGCTGCATTCCAAATTTTGTTGGCAAAGTTAGATGCTTGCTCTAATTTTTCTGGCATATATTTTATATCATTTCCCATCGTAGTTCCGGAAAGTACAGAAAATCTTAAAGCATCTGCGCCATATTTTTCGATTACTTCTAGTGGGTCTACTCCATTTCCAAGTGTTTTTGACATTTTTCTTCCTTGGCTATCACGAATAATGCCATGAATTAATACATCTTTAAATGGTACTTCATCTGTAAATTCTAATCCTTGTGTCATCATCCTAGATACCCAAAAAGTTATGATATCAAATCCTGTTACTAATACACTGGTTGGATAAAATCTTTTATAATCTTCACTTTCTTTATTTGGCCAACCAAGTGTTGAAAATGGCCATAGAGCAGAACTAAACCAGGTATCTAAAGTATCTTCGTCTTGGTGGATATGGGTGGAACCACATTTTTCACATTTTTCAGGGGTTGTTTTGGAAACATTAATTGCGCCACAATCCTCACAATAATACGCTGGAATTCTATGTCCCCACCAAAGTTGACGGGATATACACCAATCTTGAATGTTGTCTAACCAGTTAAAATATTGTTTTTCATATCGTTTTGGAATAAATCTTGTTTTTCCTTCTCTTACTGCATCTGCTGCTCTTTTTGCTAAATCTTTCATGCTAACAAACCATTGCATGGATATTTTTGGTTCTATTGTGGTTTTACATCTTTCGCATTTTGCTACGTTGTGTGTATAATCTTCTGTTTCAACAAGTGCTCCTAGTTCTTCTAGTTTTTTGACAATTTGTTTACGCGCTTCTAATAAATCTAGTCCTTTTAACTCTGGCACTAAATCACCCATTTTGTAATCTTCATCAAATACTTCTATTATCTCTAGTTGATGTCTTAATCCAACTTGATAATCATTCATATCATGTGCAGGTGTAATTTTTACACAACCTGTTCCAAATTCTTTTTCTACATATTCATCTGCGATAATTGGAATTTCTTTATTCATAATTGGTAAAATACAGGTTTTTCCTACTAAATTTTTATATCTTTCATCCTCTGGATGAACCGCAACTGCTGTATCTCCTAACATGGTTTCTGGTCTGGTTGTTGCAACTTCTATATATTGGTCCTTTTCTCCTACAATTGGGTAACGAATATGCCATAATTTAGTTTCTTCTTCCTTATATTCTACTTCTGCATCAGAAATCGTTGTTTTACAACTTGGACAATAATTTACCATTCTGGTTCCTTTATAAATAAGTCCTTTTTGGTATAAACTCACAAATTGCTCTAATACGGCATCAGACATGGATTTGTCTAGTGTAAATCTGTTTCTTTCCCAATCACAAGAACATCCTAGCTTACGTTGCTGTGTTTGGATAATACCACCATATTCATGGGTCCACTCCCAAGCTCTTTCTAAGAATTTTTCTCTTCCTAAATCTTGCTTGGTAAGTCCTTCTGCTTTTAATTTTTGAACTACCTTCATCTCAGTCGAAATAGCTGAGTGGTCTGTTCCAGGAAGCCAAAGACAATCATAACCTTGCATTCTTTTAAATCGAATTAAAACATCTTGTATGGTTCCATCTAAAGCATGCCCCATATGCAATTTTCCTGTTACATTAGGTGGTGGCATCATAATACAATATGGCGTTTTGTCTGGATCCATACTTGGTTTAAAATACCCTTTTTCTTCCCACTCTTGATAGATTTTTTCCTCAAATTCCTCTGGTTTATACTTTTCTGATAATTTGTGCTTTTCTTTCATAATATCTCTCCTTTCATTTTTCAACTTAAATGGAACAAATTTAAGCTATAACAACTGCTAGGACGGCTTACCGCTAAAAAATAGTAAAAACAAAATTCGCCCTCATATGTTTTACACATACAAGGGCGAATTTTCTCCGCGGTACCACCTTTATTCATTATTATAACTAATAATCTCTTCCTAAGTTTTTAACGGTACTTAACCGGATATACTTACTATTTGTTCACTATACCAGCTCCAAAGCTACTTTCTATTTGCTCTATTTAAGAAGCTTTCAGCCTATGACTTCTATTCTCTAAAAATGGATGCAAATATACTCCTCTTTTTCTTTGCTTTTCTTTTTATAAGGTTATTTTACCGTGATTTTTCCTTTTTGTCAATATTTTTTATACATTTAATCCTTTTCTTCCTGCATAGATAGCTGCATTTCCTAAATCATTTTCAATATTTAGTAATCTATTATATTTAGCAACTCGATCGGTTCTGCATGGTGCTCCTGTTTTAATTTGTCCTGCATTGGTTGCAACTGCAACATCAGCAAGTGTTGTATCTTCTGTTTCACCAGAACGATGTGATACAACTGCTGTATATCCATTCTTTTTAGCAAGTTCTATTGCATCTAATGTTTCTGTTAAAGTTCCAATTTGATTTAATTTAATTAAAATACTATTGGTTACTCCTAAATCTAATCCTTTTTGTAATCTCTTGATATTGGTTACAAATAAGTCATCTCCAACTAATTGAACTTTCTTTCCTAGTCTGTCAGTTAATTTTTTCCATCCATCCCAGTCTTCTTCTGCTAATCCGTCTTCTACAGAAATAATTGGGTATTTATTGCATAATTCTTCGATAAAGTCTATCATTTCATCACATGTTTTGGTAACTCCTATTTTCCAGAAATGATATTGTCCTTCTTTTCCAATTTTCTTTGCTTCATCATACATTTCTGTTGCAGCACAGTCTAAGGCTAAAGCTACTTCTTCTCCTGGTTTGTATCCAGCTTTTTCAATCGCTTGCATAATGAAAGATAATGCTTCATCTTCGTCTTTTACGTTTGGTGCAAATCCTCCTTCATCTCCAACAGCAGTAGATAATCCTTTTTCTTTTAATACTTTCTTTAAGTTATGGTAAATTTCTGCTCCCATTCTCATACATTCTGTGAA
>CALXRJ010000068.1 GCA_944390615.1 uncultured Clostridia bacterium
ATGAAGCAGTAGAAGAGGTATCAGAAGCAATTATGAGATCCAGAGCAGGCATTAGTGACCCAAAAAAGCCAATTGGTTCTTTCCTATTTTTAGGACCTACAGGAGTTGGAAAAACAGAACTTGCCAAAAGCTTAGCAGAAAGCTTATTTGATGATGAACATAATATGATAAGAATCGATATGTCAGAATATATGGAAAAATATTCGGTATCAAGGTTAATTGGTGCTCCTCCAGGATATGTTGGCTATGAAGAAGGGGGACAACTTACAGAAGCGGTAAGAAGAAAACCATATTCTGTTATCCTTTTTGATGAAGTAGAAAAAGCCCATCCAGATGTATTTAATATTTTATTACAAGTATTAGATGATGGTCGTATAACCGATTCCCAAGGAAGAACCGTAGATTTTAAAAATACCATTATTATTTTAACTTCCAATTTAGGGTCTAACTATATATTAGAAGGAATCGGTGAAAACGGAGAGATTTCGGAAGAAGCCAAAGAAAAGGTAAATACTTTATTAAAGCAAAGTTTCAGACCAGAATTTTTGAATCGTTTAGATGAAATTGTGTTTTATAAACCTTTGCAAAAAGCGGAAGTTACGAAAATTTTAGAGCTATTAATTCAAGACCTAGAAAAAAGGTTAGAAGATAAGCATATAACCTTGGAATTGACGCAAAGTGCAAAAGACTATTTGATTGAAAATGGATATGACCAGGTTTATGGAGCAAGACCACTTAAAAGGTTTGTGACAAAGAAGTTGGATACTTTGATTGCAGAAAGTATCTTAAAACAGGAGATTTTGCCTTCTAGTAAAGTGGTTGTTGATTGTGAAGGGGAGAAGTTGGTGATTCAAAAATAAGCTTGTGTGTATAATAAATAGATTACCAAAGTTCGAGAAATATTAGGTAGAAAAGTTATAAAAAAGTCACTACATTTCATGAAACGAATGTAGTGACTTTGTTTTTAAAGCTCTAAAAGATATGTCAATAGTTTTTGAAAATGTCCTAATAATTTTTTTACATTAGCACTAAAATTTTAATAAAATTAGTGCTAGTGTTTTTTATTATGAAGCTTCTTTTTCAGACTTTTGTTCTATACGATGTGATTGTTTAGCAACAAAACTTTCGAAAGATTTTTTTCACCACGGATGATTCATATTGGGTATTTTTCTTTTTATTGGTTTAATTTCAACTATATCATCAAAATTAGGAGATTTTTCATTTCTAATAGGTATTTTATTCTAATACATAAATATCTTTATCCACAGAGGCATATAGGTCCCCATTTAGTGTTTTAATAACCATGCATTTAGTTCCTTTAGCATAAAAAATATTATTTCCATTTTTATCAATTGTCTTATAAAATTTATTATGATATTTTATGGAGTGCCCACTGTCAACAGTGCGTTGACTTAAAATAGATAATGTTAAATTAATAGTTTCACTATCTACTTGATTATTAAAGACAGATTTGGTATTATTAATACATAGAGTAAACTGCTTATTAAATATTTCTAGGAATTTAGGTAACAATATTGGCTTGAATTGATTGAATTTCTTTTTTTGAAGTAGAAATTTCTTTTTTGTGTTCTAATTCTTTTTTATACGTCTTTTGGTTTTCTTTGGCACTTAGGAGAGATTAAATATTCTTCAATTAATAATTTTCTTACAGCACTTTCAGATATATTTATATTTTCGTGTTTAGCTAAAAGTTCAGTGAAAAATCTATAATTACAATCCCAGTATTTGGAAGTGTATAATTTGATAATTTGTTGTTTTAATTCAAGAGAGAGTGTGTGTTGAGGTTGTCTTCCTCGATTACCATGAATAAAAAATTCTTTACCAATAGCAGCATGTTTTTTATTTCCATTTGTTTCTATCAATTTTTTTATAACTTTATATTTCTTTTCTTCATTCATTCTTAATTCAACCTTTCTCATTTGTACCTCCTCAAATTTTAACTTTTATATTTTACTAAAGTTAGAGATACAAATCAAATATATTTTTGTTATTTGGGACATTTTCATATCCGATTACTTAAGACATTATCATAAATGAATGAGATTTTTATAAAATTTGGTTAAAAATATCTTTACAGAAAAAAATATATAGTATATAATAAAAAATATAAAAAACAGATACCATTTTTTTACAGTGGTACCTGTATCGTAGTCGAATTTTAGTTTACACGAATACCCTATATACTCCTTTAGTAAATAATGAAATATAAAAATTAATATCAAACAATTAAATATAATAAAAATTAGCTAACTTTATAGCCCTGAGTATCTAAAACTTAATAGCATTATTGATATTTAGTTTTTTATCTTTAGATTTAAATTTTTTTGCATAAATGTTCTCTTAAATTTTATGATTAAAGGTGTGTTTTTAGAAGTATTTGATAATACATGTTAGTAGTATTCTGGTAATGGTGATAATTAATTGTTTATGAATTTGACATTTTTTTATTGTATCATATCTTATTTAAAATAGGAACATTTCTTGTCACGAATAACATTGTTGGCACATTGAATAAGTAATGTTTTTAAGTAAATACCGACTTTACTGATATGTACAGATTTCTTTTTAATTTCATTTTAATAAGTTGAAAGTAAAAGAAAAGTAGTTTCTTCTATTGGATTTATACATTCAATTATATTATCGCAGTGATTAAAAAATGTTTTCATATTAGAAGTTGGTTGTAAGTAGATGGTTTTGAATAATGTTTAAAATTTCTTGAGGAGAAGATTTTTAATTTTTTTTTAGTTGTGAAATTCCTTCTATAGAAACATTATTTTTTTAGATAATATCAACTCTAAAATAGATCACCAAGTTATCTAATAACAAGAAGTGATATTTACCATTGATTGTTTTAATATATTGAGAATGAGTTATAATAACATTACAAAAGTTTTCTAAAATGTAAAAATAAGATTGAGATACTTGCAAGTAAGTTCCATACAGATATCTTTGTAATTATTATCAATAAGCCTTGTTTAAGTTTTTAGAGATTTTTAGTAAAAGTAGAAAATTGTTTGATTATTGTATGTGGTATTTTACGTTCGTTGGTATTTGCAATAGTAGCAACTATATTTTTATATAAACATCAAATATCACGACAATATTGTAATAAATTTTTAGTATAAGTAAGTTAGCTCCACGTTACAAAAATAAAGATGTATAAATATGTTGCACTCAGTTGTGCTTAAAAGGAAACCTACATATAATTATGTTGATATGATTAGAAAAGTGGTGATTATTTGCCACTCATCCTAGTGTATTTTTTCAATTTATCTATACATCTAAAGGTAATTGTAATAAATTATGGTAACTATATTAAGTTGAAAGTTTTAATAAAGTTTTTTGCTTTCTGCAGACAGAGCGATAGCGGGAGCAGGAAAGGAATAAGATTAATTATGAGATTTGCATTAATAACATATTATTTAAGACTAAGCGATTACCCCACAAGATATTCACTAGCAGCTCTTAGATTAGGAGAATATTTAAATAGTTCTGGAATTGATGTGGATTTAGTACCAGTAGCACTTGTGGATTTGGACTTTAAACAATTTGTAAAGGAAAATATTGCAGGAAAGTATGATATTGTTGGTATTTCAAATTATGTTTGGTCAAGAAAAGCAACTCCACAGATAGCTAAAATAATTCATGAAAATGCACCAGATGTTTCTATTATCATCGGAGGACCTGAAGTAAGATATACAAATTTAGACTTATATGATGATGAAATTTTTATTTTAGGGGAAGGAGAAGAAAGTTTAGTAAGAGCAATACATTATATAGAAAATGGGAAAAAAGACAAAGATTTTTTTCAAAATAATCCCAATATCTTTGATAAGCAACATCCTGAAAGAGAAATGACAAAAGAAAAATTATTATATAAAAGTCCACTGTTCTCCAAATTTAGAGATGTAGGAACAGAGTTTTTATATTATGAAACATCAAGAGGTTGTGCCTATAATTGTGGCTATTGTGGATTTAGAAATAGGGAAAGTGTTGAATTATTTGATTTAGATTTTGTAGAAGAAGAAATAAAAAGAATAGGAAATATTGGATTTAAAGAAGTATTTGTTGTTGATGCTAATTTAGGAGGAACTCCAAAAAGAGCTAAAAAAATTATGAGAATTCTACAAACTTAATATGGAGTAATAGAGATAAAGGATATTTTGTACCAAACAGTGAAGAAATTAATCAAGAAGTAAATCGTCTTATAAAATTTGGAGATGGAAATCAAGACATATTAAATGAGTTAAATAAAATGGGATTGCAAGATAATTTAAGAGAAATATTTTCCGAGAATAAGAACTTAAGTGTACCATTAGAATACTATTTTGATTATACAGATGCCTGTAATTTACAATGTACTCATTGTTATAATAGGGACTATTTAAATTCTAATACAATGACAGAAGAACAAATTGAATATATTATTAAGGATATGTATGAAAATGGAATTATGAGACTTCATTTAGCTGGAGGAGAACCAACTCTATTTCCAGAAAAATTAAGAAAATATATGGAAACAGCTAAAAAATATGGTATCATTACTTCTATGTCATCAAATGGAACATTGATAACAGATGAAATTGGAAAAATTTTAATTGATAATGATGTTATTTCTTTTACCATTAGCATTGAATCAGCAGATGAAGACAAAAATGCTAAAATTAGGGGAAAAAATAATTTAAGTAAATCAATAGATGGTATAAAAAAAATTGTTGCCTATAGAGAAAAAAACAATGGAACATTTAATATTGCAATTAAAATGTCTTATGATACACATACACAAGTAGAAGATTTTGAAAAAATGATAAAGTTAGCAATAGAACTAAAAGTAGATGTTCTAAAATTGATAAATCCGGAAAGGTGTGTTTTTCATGAAAGAGGATATTATTCTAGTATTGCTGACCAATATTACGAAGTGCAAGATACAATAAGAAAATTAAAGAAAAAGTATCTAGAAAAAATAAATATTACTATAGTAAATTCTCCAGTTAATTATTATTGTGATTCGGGGTTACCTAATATGAAAGGCTGTATCGGTGGTCAAGAACTTGTTGCAATTAATCCAGATGGAACTGTTACACCATGTTTAATGAATAAATATGATTTAGGAAATATATTTAAAGATAAAAGTATGAAAACAATTTATTCCAATGATAAAATTCAAAAATACAAAAAATTAATATCAGATTATGATTGTAAAGATTGTAAATATCATCCTCAATGTAGAGGAGGGTGTCAGGTTAGAAAAGTAGTGGAATATGGGAAAATAATGTCAATAGATCCACTATGTCCTATCAAACACAATAAAAATACTCAGGAGATAAAAAAAGAGAAACAAAAATATAAATATTTTACGAGAATAAATGTTTATCATTCATTATAAAAGAGGAAATAATATATGAACAGAATAATAATAGTTAGACATGGAGAGTCAATTGGGAATGCTAGTAATATTATACAAGGAAGAAATAATGATTATGGATTAACAGAACAAGGAAAACGAGCTACTTTTTTTAAAGTTCAAACTAACCTAAATTTATTCACAGATGTTACAAGAGTTATAACTAGTCCGTCAAAAAGAACGATAGAAACTGCAGAAATTATTGCAAAAGAATTAGATTTACCATTAATTTTTAATAGTAATTTAGAGGAATTGGATGCGGGAATTTTATCTGGAATGAAGAAAGATGATGCCAATTTTAATTATCCAAATTATTATCAAATATGGAAGAAAAGGCAAGATTTAGATGAAATTCCTTACGCAGAAACAGGGGAGAATTTGCAAGCAAGAGTAATTGGTTTTTTAATGCAATATTATGATGAACCTCAATTTTGTGATGTAATTGTTACTCATGCAGGTTTTATAAGATGTTTAATCAATACGATAGAAAATAGAGAAAGAACATTTCAATTTAATATTGAAAATAGTAGTATTTTTTCAGTAGATAATTTGTTCAAAAAAATGAACATACAAAAGAAAGAAAGAGCTATGAATTCAAAAGTATTGATAATCACTACGGTTAATGGAAAATATGTTGTAAAATTAAAGAATAGAGGAATTACAGAACAAGATTATGCTGAACAAGTTCTATTAAATAGTTTGCAAGGAGATAATTTACCTAGAATTCTTTCTATGCAAAGTTTTAGTAATGAAAAATTTTGTAAAGTAATAAAATATGTTAAAGGAAAACATATATATGGAAAATTGAAGGAGAACGAGTATAATGCCCTTATAGAAAGTGAGGAAAGATTTGAACGAATTTTAAGTGGAGTGAAAAGTGCAAAAATCAAAACTAATAATTTAAAAAAAAGATTAGAAAAAATATATGCAAGTGCAAAAAATGGGTATATAAAAGAGATAGCAAAGAGCTTACTTGATGCTAAATACAGTACAATAATTGGTAGTGTTGAAAATTATGTACTATCACATGATGATTTTAACCGAGATAATATTTTATTTGAAGAAATTGGAGAAGGAGAAGTAAGAGCAAATATAATTGACTTTGAATCATTAGAGTTTGCACCTCGAGATTTTCAATTTGCAAGTATGCTAGCAAGTGGAATATTATTAGAAGGTGAAGATATACAAAAAATAAAGCAAACAATACAAAGAAGAGGCAAAGATATGAGAAAAGTATTATACTTGATGCAAATTAGAACATTAGAAGGACTATATTTCTTTGCTGAAAAAGAGAATGAATATGTATTAACCAACAAACAAGTATCTAACGAATTATTAAAAAAATATTTTTTTGCTAGTGAAATTCTCCAAAGAGAAATTGAATTTGCCCAAGCTTCAGAAAGAAAAAAGGAAGGTCAAGAATTATGAGAAGATATTTTATAGATAAAATCGAAAATATGAGGGACATAGGAGGATATTCAATAGGTGATGACAAAGTTGTAAAAGAAGGAAAAATTATAAGAAGTAATTGTGTAATTAATTTGAGCGATGAAGATTTAGAAAAATTAGTAAAAATGAAATTTACTACGATTATTGATTTGAGAAATGATGAAGAAATTCAAAAGAAGAAAGGAATTTTTTATAATAATCGAAATTTCAAATATAATCATATAAAGATAAATGGAGATGGAAAAATACCTGATAGAAAAGAAGATGTTTTAAATTCATATATAGAAATGCTAAACGGAAAAAAACAAATAAAAGATATTTTTGAAATTCTAAATAAAACTGATGGAGGAGTAATCTATTACTGCAATGCCGGAAAAGATAGAACTGGAGTAATAACAGTTTGTATTTTAAAGCTATTAGGTGTGGACAATCAAGATATAATAGTAGATTATTTAGCTTCAGGAGTATTTTTAAAAGAAATGCTTGAACGATATTCAGCAAGTGTGCAAGATAGAGATATATTTTCAATTATTAATCCTAACTATGATACAATGTATAATTTATTAAAATACATAGATAACCAATATGGCTCTATAGAACAATATTTAAATAGTTGCAATATATCAAATGAAACTTTACAGGAAATAAAAAATAAATATATATGCGAAAAAAGGAGATAACAAATGTCATTTTCAGGAGAAGTAAAAGAAGAATTAA
>CALXRJ010000069.1 GCA_944390615.1 uncultured Clostridia bacterium
AACAAAGTAATAATTCTTGCAAAATTACATATAATCATAATGTCAAATGATTTGACAGGTTAAAATATTTGTGTTAAAATATATTTAGCTTAAGCGGGGGGCAGAGGGTTCCCCAACAAAATTGGAGCCCCAGCATTAAATTGTTATGCCCTTCGCACATTTTTTATAAGAAGTATTTATTATTTTGCATGGGAACATATTCATCCAATATTGTAGAATCCAAAGGATTTATTTTTTTACTTAATTTATCAAACATATTTAGGCAGTGGTTATTTTTAAATAAAGCAGGGTATATGCTATGCAATTGTTCTGGAATAGTTAGAATATTATCTAAGAATATTATTCCCATATCTTTATTTGCATGCAAAATATAAGAAACATTATCATACATAAATCTAAAAGAATATATGTAAGGATCTATTTTTACAGCATTGTTAAAAGTTCGATTCATACTCTTTTTAAACTCTTTTTTATCTATAGCAACATAATATGCTGAAATATCTAGCTCTACTATTAAATCAACAAGTTTTTCTAGTACTTTAAAATTATCATGCCAATCATATTGATTAAAAATTGATTTTTTTCTCCATTCATATTAAATTTTATTAGGGATTACATTTACTACAAGCTGTATATCCTTTTGCTTTTGCATCACTTAAATTAATGGCAATTTTGCTTTTACTTAAATAAGAACAACCTGATTTGTGATATTTTGAGCCTGTATTTGTGATATATACTGTATAGTTTTGAGAAGTGTTACTTGAACTAGAACTACTAGTAGACTTTGAACTACTGGAATATGAAGAAGCAGAGGAGGTAGTAGAACTAGATGAAGTTTGTTGCAAGGCTTCTATTTTAGAATTAAGTTCATTTTTCTCATTTTCAAGAGCAGACTTTTCGCTTTCCAAAGTTGATTTTTCGTTTTGTAATGTTTCTTTTTCTTCTTGTAAATTTAATATTTGAGTGTTTTTATTTTCAAGCTTTTTTCCTTTTTCTTCTAATTCTGTATTTAATTGACTTGTTTGATTGGTTAATTCTTCAACTTGTTTTTTTAAATTTGAGTTTTCGCTTTCCGTATCATTACTTGCAAAAGCAAATATTATAATGACAAGTAATATTATTGCTATTGTTTTGATGGTTTCTTTAACAGATTTTTTGTCCTTTTTTGTTTTTAAATTTTTTACATCGTTTTCTTCTTCGGTTTTTTCAATATTTTCAATTTCTTTTCTTTCTTCTTTCATGTTATTGCCCCTTTTACTACATATTTTTAATCCCTTTCCGTAAGCAAATTCAAAATTTTAGGATAAATACTATTCGCATTAGCTTTCCAATTATCAGAAATCAACTTAGCATATTCATTTGACCCAGCAAAAGTCCTAATTTCAAAAATAGTTTTATTATTTTCAACAATTTTACATTTAACAGTATAAGAATGTTCATTTTCAGGAATATATTCTGTTACAATAGAATCTTCAGTAACAATATTACGAACCTCATTTTTTAACATCGTATCTGTTTTTAATTTCAAAAGTCCAGGCAAGACATCAATTGTTAAATCTAACGAAGTTTTTCCATCAGAAGTTAATTCATAGATTGCTTGTGTATCTTCATCTGTCTCATCTTTTGTGTAAGTTCCTACTAGTTTGGAATCAACAAGATCTGTTAAGACTTGTTTAAAATAAAAGTAATTCATATTATTGATAGGAGATATCAACTTAAATAAGTCGCTTTCCGTAACATCACGTTTCATATTATTTAAAACATATAATATCAAAACTTTATCTTGTGCCAAACTATTACTTGTATTTTGTTCCATATAGTTACTCCTTACCTTAAATTTAGAGCCATTATATCACAAAGAATACATAATGTAAACATTTATGAGTTGATATTTTATCAAATTTATAGTAAAATGGGACCAAAAAGACCCGGTCCCTTTGGTCCCATTGGAAGGAGAGATCAATGAAAAAAGATAAAAACAAAAAGCAAAATAAAATTCTTATCCTAATTATTATAATAGCAATCATTTTAGACCAAATTACCAAAATAATAGCTTTTCAGAAGGGTTGGAATATCGTTCCAGATGAACTGGATACAAGCAATAATGGGTATTATATCATAATGACAATCATAATTGTACTCATGATTATCAGATATATAACCAATGACAATACCTTTATAAAGCTAGATACCAAAATTATTTTAAGCTTAGCTATAGCAGGAGCAGTTGGAAATTTAATTGACAGAATTTGGAACCAAAATGTAATTGTTTTTATGCATCTAGGAAATGACTTTCACTTTAATTTTGCCTATATCTATATAGGAATTGCATGGATTGGACTAGCAGCCATTTTAACCAAAAATGTTATGAAAATTTTAAAAGATAAGAAAAAAGAAAAGGTGATAAAAGATGAATATCAAAAAAATAAAAATACAGGAAGCACAAGCGGGAAAAAGAATTGATGGATTCATTCCATCCATTGAAACAGATTTATCAAGAACAGCAGTTCAAAGATTAATCAAAGAAGAAAATATAAAAGTAAATGGTGCCAAAACCAAAGATGCCTACAAAGTGCAAGTTGGTGACGAAATCGAAATAAAAGTACCAGATGCCAAAGAAATTAATTTAAAGGCACAAAATATTCCATTAGATATTATTTACGAAGATAAAGACATCCTTGTTGTCAATAAACCAAAAGGAATGGTAGTTCACCCTGCAAATGGAAATTTAGATGGAACATTAGTCAATGCTGTTATGGCAATTTGTAAAGACTCTCTTTCTGGGATTGGGGGAGAGATAAGACCAGGAATTGTGCATAGATTAGATAAAGACACATCAGGAGCCATCCTTGTTGCTAAAAATGATAAAGCACATATTGTATTAAGTGAACAATTAAAAAATCATGAAGTGAAAAAAACATATCTTGCCCTAGTTAGAGGAATCGTAAAAGAAAACGAAGCAACCATTAA
>CALXRJ010000070.1 GCA_944390615.1 uncultured Clostridia bacterium
ACTCTTTGATAAAAAAATAATAACTTTTTTTTATTTCTTTTAATAGTAATTTGTCCCCATATTTTTTTAATATTCTCATATTATTTTCACCTATATTTATGTTAACATATTTTTCTGTTTTTTTGTATGGATATATTTTCCACTCTATCTTTGTTTTGCAATCAAAAAAAATAGCTAAGTTTTGCTTAACTATTTTTCTATATCTATTTGGGAATTATTATGTTAAACTTTAATTATTATTTACCCATCTTAGCATTTTGATGTCTTTATATTTTTCTAGTACTGTGTTGTATTTTTCATATTCGTCTTCCCATAATGCATTGGGTACTTTGTCAAATGCTTTGAAAATTTCTTCTGCTTCTTTTAAATAGATTAACTGTTGCTCAATACTTAATTTTTCATATTTTTTTGAAAATTCATATAATTTATCTAAAGTTTGGTTGGCTTCGATAAAGCTCCAAAAATCTTTTACATTCATACCAAATAACCTAATTTGTAATACTGCATAAGCAATTAAAGCAAATATGATAAATATTAAAATATAGATTAAAATTGCAATTCCATCCATTTTTATCACCTCTTTTAACTCCTTCCTTTGTACAATTAAATTATACCATATCTGTAAAATTTTTGCAACCTTTTTGTAATATTTTTGTAACATTGTTGTAATATTATTATTTTTTTGTTTTCTGTTCCCTTTTCTGATTTCTTGTGGTATAATGTTTTTTAAATTTTATGAGTAAAAGGATTGATTTATATGGAAGATAAGAGATTTTCTCAAACTAAAAAAGTTGGAATTTTAGGAATTTTAGGAAATATTTTTTTGTTAATTATAAAAGGCTTTATCGGTTTTGCAACCAAAAGTCAAGCTATGATTGCCGATAGCTTTAATAGTGCTGGTGATATTTTTGCCTCTCTTATGACTTTTATTGGAAATAAAATATCAAGTGCTCCACAAGATGAAGACCATAATTTTGGCCATGGTAAAGCAGAATATATTTTTTCGATGTTTATTGGAATTTCCATGTTTGTCGTTAGCTTTAAATTACTGTATGATTCCATTCGTACTCTTTTATTTGGTAGTGAATTGACTTTTTCTTGGTTACTGGTTGTTACTTGTTTTATTACAATTGGTGTTAAATTATTTTTGTATTTATATACTAGAAGTTCTGCTAAAAAATTTAATACTATTTTATTAAAGGCTAATATGAATGATCATAGAAATGATTGTATTGTAACAACTTTTACCTTAATTTCTGTTCTTCTTACCTTAAAAGATATCTACTGGTTTGATAGCTTAACCGGTATCGGTATATCGATTTGGATTGCTTATACTGGTATGAAATTTTTCATTGAAAGTTTTAATGTTTTGATGGATATTTCGGTTGATGATAAAACAAAAGATTTAATATTAGATATTGTAAATTCCTATCAAGATATCA
The DNA here is from genome assembly GCA_944390615.1 of uncultured Clostridia bacterium. Taxonomy (GTDB): domain Bacteria; phylum Bacillota; class Clostridia; order TANB77; family CAG-508; genus CAG-269. The sequence goes on from CALXRJ010000070.1 coordinate 1,443, forward strand.
AAGAAGTGAAAAGTATTAGTTCTTCTCCGGTAGGTTATAAATATATGATTGTTATTGTAATTTGTGTAGATGGCAATATGTCTACTTTTGATAGTCATGCTTTGGCTGATAGTGTTGAACTTAGTGTTACTGCTTTAGATAATGTTTATCGAACCATTGTACATGTGGAACCAATTTGAGTTTTGGGGACGGAGGAAAAAAATATATATTTTTTTCCTCCGTCCCCAAAAATACGTCCTCAAAAATATTATTTTACTACTACATTTTCTTCTTCTACACTAACAGTTGCCAACTTTCCTTTTTCAATTTTTCCATCTAAGATAGCTTCTGCTAATCGATCTTCTACTAAGCTTTGAATCGTCCTTTTTAATGGTCTTGCTCCAAATGCTTTATCAATTCCTTTTTTAGCAATTAGGTCTTTTACCGATAGATCAAATTCTATTTCATATTTTTGTGCTTTCATTCTAGTTTTTACTTCATTTAGCATAATCGCAATAATTTGAGAAATTTCTTTTTCATTTAATTTATGGAATACAATTATCTCGTCAATACGATTGATAAATTCTGGTCTAAATTCTCTTTTTAACTCTGCCATTACTTCTTTCTTTATATTTTCGTGTTCTTTTTGTTCATCTGAATTTTCTCCTTCTTTGGAGAACCCTAAAAGTTTTTTATCGGTAATGAATCTTGCTCCTATATTGGATGTCATAATAATTACTGTATTTTTGAAGTTTACAGTTCTACCATTGGAATCTGTTAGTCTTCCATCATCTAGTATTTGGAGTAACATATTCATAACATCTGGATGGGCTTTTTCGATTTCGTCAAATAGGATAACAGAATATGGTTTTCTTCTAATTTTTTCGGTTAGTTGACCTCCTTCTTCAAACCCTACATATCCTGGAGGAGATCCAATTAATTTGGATACTGAATGTGGTTCCATATATTCTGACATATCGATTCGAATCATGCTAGATTCATCACCAAATAGACTTTCTGCAAGGGCTTTGGAAAGTTCGGTTTTTCCAACTCCTGTTGGTCCTAAAAATAGGAAAGAACCAATTGGTCGATTTGGATCTTTTAATCCTACCCTTCCTCTTCTAATAGCTTTTGATACAGCTTCTAC